>JAYSVA010000557.1:0-5197 GCA_043718785.1 Hyphomicrobiaceae bacterium | reverse complement strand
TTGGCCCCGCTGCTCAACGCGGGGTTCTTGTTTTGGTATGGACAGGTGCCCGAGCGGCTAAAGGGGGCAGACTGTAAATCTGCTGGCGCGAGCCTACGCTGGTTCGAAACCAGCCCTGTCCACCATTCCCCCAATTGCCGTTGAAATCATTAGATAAAACGCTATTTCCTTGGCTTACTAGGCCGAGCAGGCGCTGCGCGCGGTGACGCGGCTGCAATTGATCGCTCGACGAGCGTCATCGTTTTCTTTGTGACACCGGCAGCGTCGGCATGCACGCGCCACCGCGACACGGCAGCCTCGACGCGCTCGATAATCATGTCTGCGTTCTTGATCCCATGTTTGGCGGCGAGGGCGCGCAGATGGAGGGCTCCGGGCGCTTTGCCTTCACCCATCACCATCGTGCTCTGCTCCCCACCCGGGCCGTACGAAAAGGTCAAATCGTACGCAGGGGCGAGGACCCATTGCGCCTTGTCGTTGAGCAGGAACGATATGTTCTTGGCGTGGTCGTCACGGTTGTGTGCGAACACGTTGAAGCAGGCGATTGCGAACGCCTTTTCCGTCTCCCGAACGTCCTTGGTCAATGCCGTCGTGACCTTGAGCAGCGTGTCATAGTCGAGCGACGGCGTCCGGTGATCGGCGCTGATCAGCCCAGACAAGCTATGCATGTGGATCCGCCGATCCCCGTCGCGATCAAACCGCTTGATCCCAAAGTAGCGCTGCTTTTTTGACCGAAACAGAAAGGTCTCAGGCATCGCAACGCCAGCGTCGAGTGCCATTTGGCCGTACGCATACTCAAGGGCCCCGACCTCAGACGTGTCGCTGGACGATGGGAATTTGATGATCCAGTGCGCATATCCTCGGGGCAGCTTGGTCGGCCCGTGGATGATTTGCTCCTTGTCGCGGCTGACTTGGGCGACCACCTTCGGTCGCGCGCCCGAGGATGCACCATTGAGATTGAACAGTTTTTCAACAACCTCGTCACTCTCGCCGGCCAGAACAGCAGCGGCCTCCGCCGCGATGTTGTCGAGTTGTAGCGATGTGGTCGCGACGTCGTCGTTGTTGTGATCGGGCTCATAAACCAGCGCCCCCATGCCATTTCGACCGACCTGAGCGAGGCGATCAAGCGGCCCCAATTGCTCACGATGAATTCCATGTCGTTCAACGGCTCGATCCAACAGCAAGCGCCCCCAGCCGTCAGGCAGCGAATCGTTAAAGACGCCAAACAGGCCATCGAACACGGCCGGATCGCCGACCATGACACCCGGCTTTAACGGCAGACGGAATGGCGAAATTTGGATGCCAGACGTAAGGAACCCAGGATCGTACTCGAACAGGATTTGACGATTTTTTGCAGCGAGACGACCCAGTTTGATGCGCTTGCCGCTGTTTAAGTAGACGGTCAAAAGTTCGGTCGGTTGGTATGTCACTTCAGTCTGCCTCGATTGCGTTGTTGGACGCCTGCCAAAACATCGTCGAGCGACTGCGCATCGGCGGCTTTGGTGTTGACCGTCGCAACGCCGTCGAAATCATCAAGGCACCCCAAGACTAACGCGAGCTTGAGCAGGGATTCGAGCGATATGAGCCCAACCTTCTCAAACCGCTTCAGCGAATGAAAGTTCACGCCAGATCGGTCCGCGAGGCCGGCCTGCGAGAGATTCATGGCGAGACGTCGCCGCCGGAAGCGGTCACGCAGCAACAGCGCAACGTCTTGCGGTGTCTGAAGTTCAATGCGTAACATATTACTCCTTGTCTGCCAATTTAGCTTCCAAAGACTAACATAGTACGCTTAAAACATCACGCTAAAAATTGTGTCCAAATCATTTAGTGAGTGCTATTTTGTTTTTTAAACCACTAATTCGCTATCATCGCGTAATATATTACTCGTAACAACATACGTTTTCAATGCGATGTGCCAGTTTAACCGGCGCTGGTCAGAACCCGCTTGCCTGCCTTTGGCAAAAATGGGACACCGCAAGCCCGTAACCACGGCTGAAGCGCGCCTATGGCTGCGCTGATCAGCAAGCCCCATCAGCCATCGGTAGCCCATTGCCCGTGCCGACGACACCTCCTCTGCTAGCTGCCGCTCAAGCCATCCCGAACGTTGACAGTTTGGCGGCAGGCGTGCGTGCCAACGACCGGGCGGCGCTTGGGCGGGCGATTACGCTGGTGGAGAGCCATAAGCCGGAGCACCGGGCGCTGGCGCAGGATCTGCTGCAGGCGCTGCTGCCCGATACCGGGCGGGCCCATCGGATCGGCATCACCGGCGTGCCGGGTGTCGGCAAGTCGACCACCATTGATCAAATCGGCCTGAACCTGGTTGAGGCCGGGCATCGCGTGGCGGTGCTGGCCGTTGATCCGACGTCGAAACGGACGGGCGGGTCGATCCTGGGCGATAAGACTCGGATGAACCGACTGGCGACGCATCCGCACGCCTTCATCCGGCCGTCGCCGACGTCGGGCACGCTGGGCGGGGTGGCGGCGCGGACGCGTGAGACGATGGCGCTGGTGGAGGCCGCCGGGTTCGACATCGTCATCGTCGAGACGGTCGGCGTTGGCCAGTCCGAAACCACCGTCGCCGAGATGGTCGATTTCTTCCTGGTGCTCTTGCTAGCGGGCGGCGGCGACGATCTGCAGGGCATCAAGAAAGGCGTGATCGAGATCGCCGATATGATCGCCATCAACAAGGCCGATGGCGATAACGCCCCGCGCGCCACTCGCGCCGCTGCGGATTACAAAAACGCGCTGCATATCCTGACGCCAGCCTCGCCGAATTGGCAGCCGCCAGTGCTGACGATTTCCGGCCTTGCCAATCTGGGGCTAGACGAGCTGTGGGCGCAGATTACCCAGCATCGCGAGCGCCTTTCCGCCTCGGGTGAGTTCGCAGCCCGTCGCCAGACCCAGGCTGTCACCTGGATGCACGACATGCTCAGCGACCGGCTGCTCGGCATGGTCAAGGCCAACCCACGGGTTGCAGCGGCATTACCTGGCCTTGAAGCTGACGTGCGGGCCGGTCGCCTGCTACCGACGCGGGCGGTTGACCAGATGCTGGGGCTGCTCGGGCTGACGGGAGCTTGAGCGATGCCGCAACCACCCAACAAGCCGACGATCTTGCTGACGGGGTTCGGGCCGTTTCTCACCGTCGCCGAGAATGTCACCACCACGGTCGTTCCGGCCATTGCGCACGGCGTGGCGACGCAGCTTCCGGACCTGCATTGCGTGGCTGAAGTTCTGCCAACGGATTGGATCGCCGCGCCAGCCCGCCTCGATGCGCTGATCCGGGAACACCGCCCGGCCATCGTCCTGCAGTTCGGCGTCTCGCCACGCGCGCGCGGCTTCGTGATCGAAACCCGGGGGCGCAATGCGCGGCAGGCCTCAGTTGATGCCAGCGGCTGCAAGCCTATCGCCGTGCGCATTGTCACGGGCGGACCGAAGTTTCTGGCGACATCGCTGCCGATCAAGCCGATCATCAATCGGCTGCACGAGCTGGGTCTGCCCGCCACCCGTTCATACAGCGCCGGGCAGTATGTCTGTAACGCGCTGCTCTATCACAGTCTTTGGGCGTCGCAGGGCATCGCTGCGCCACCGCCGATGATGGGGTTCATCCACCTGCCGGTGGTTGTGCCAACCACCGCCACCGCCCGCCGCAAACTGGCCATGGACCAAGCCATCACCGGTGGCATCGCCATCGTCGCGACGTGCCACGCGGCGCTGGCTAACCCCAGTGAGCCGATCTGTTGACTTTGCCAGAGCTCAACTGAAAGCGTCATCAGTTTGGCTCAGCGGCTTAGCGCCGGAACATCACGGACAGGTTGTTAGCGGGCATCTCCTCGATGACCGGTGCCGCAAACCCGTGATTGGCTGCCAGCGTCACCACGGCTTCGAGATCGCGGATACCCCAGGCCGGATTCTGCGCGCGCAGCCCCTCATCGAAGGCGTGGTTGCTCGGCACCATCTGGTCGCCGCGTCGATACGGGCCATAAAGGTACAGCAGCCCGCCAGACGGCAGAATACGCCCCGCCCCTCGCAGCAGGCCCACAGTTGCCGCCCACGGTGAAATGTGGATCATGTTGATGCACAGTACCGCATCGGCTTGCACCACCGGCCAGCTATCGGCCGCCGCATCAAGCGCCAACGCTGGCCGGATGTTGCTCAGCCCAAGCTCCCGCACCCAGGCATCAATGCTAGCGCGGGAATCAGCATCTGGATCGCTTGGCTGGAACTGCAGCGCCCCAACAGCCAACCCCGCCGCAAAGTGGGTAATGTGCTCTCCCGATCCACTAGCGATTTCCAGCACCAGCCCTTGGTTCGGCAGGTGCCGCCGCAGCACATCGAGAATAGGCCCACGGTTGCGCACCGTGGCCGGAGCATAACGTCGGACATCGTCAGTCATCAGGCTCTCACTCACCGCACCAATCCAGACCTTAGGGCGTTACGTTACAATATTACGAAACACCATGGACCAACCTGCGCACGCCCGTGATTGGCTCATCACAATGATGTCGCATTGTTGCGGCAATACATCACACACCAGAGGCACCAATAGTGGAGCTTCACATAACCGACATCTATGGGTAGTATCCGAGTCTAGGACCGCGCGTGCGAGACGGTTCACCGGTAAACCGTTGAGGTGCATGCCGTGAATGTACACGCTATATCTGCTTCCGCCCGAACGTTCACCGGACGATCCGGGGCTGGTCACTCGAGTTCGCAGGCTGAAATGACAGCCCGGGCGACACATGTGGCCATGCCTGAAGCCTGCCCCGCCCTCGTCCTCAACGCCGACTTCCGTCCCCTCAGCTACTATCCGCTGTCGCTGTGGAGCTGGCAGGACACGGTGAAGGCAGTGTTCCTCGACCGGGTCAACATCGTCTCGGAGTATGATCGGTACGTCCGCTCCGCCAGCTTCGAGATGAAAATCCCGAGCGTGGTGGCGCTGAAGACCTACGTGAAGCCCGCACTGTATCCGGCTTTCACACGGTTCAACGTGTTCCTGCGCGACCGGTTCACTTGCCAGTATTGCGGGGCCAAGCACGACCTGACGTTCGACCATCTCGTGCCGCGCGCACGCGGCGGCATGACCCGGTGGGATAACGTCGTGGCGGCTTGCTCACCGTGCAACCTGCGCAAGGGCAGCATGCTGTCGGAAGTGGCGGGCATGCGGCCGATGCAGATGCCGTACCGGCCGACCGTGTTCGAG
>JAYSVA010000556.1:0-12429 GCA_043718785.1 Hyphomicrobiaceae bacterium | reverse complement strand
TGGTGCCGGAGTAGGTGACATCCTCGGCCATGTTGGCCCCGCGATTGACGCCGGATAGCACCAAGGTCGGCACTTGGTCCTTGAGCAAATGGCGGACGCCCATGATCACGCAATCGGTCGGCGTGCCCGTGACTGCGTGGATTTTCGGGCTCAACTCGCGCATCCGCAGCGGCGCGCGCAATGTAATCGCATGCGACGCGCCGCTCTGGTCCAGTTCCGGCGCCACAACCCAGACATCATCGGATAGCTCGCGGGCAATCTCCTGCAGCACCACGAGACCGGGCGCGTGAATACCGTCGTCATTTGTCAGAAGAATTCGCATGGACGGCCTTTGTCGCGACAGGGAAAATTCGGTCCGGCATACGGCATACCACGCTAAATCATGTAAGGTTGCACAACCATCTGCGGCTTCCGCGCACGGGGGAGCCCGTCACAAATAGCGTTCGAACAAGTGGCCGCGTTTACGGCGATTTTGGTATCACTGCAGTCGGCGGCAACAGTTCCGGACGATACTCAAAGTGCATGGTGTCGTAATGCCACCACTTGCCGCCCCAGATGAAACCGTGGGCTTCAAAAATCCGCACGATTTCCATCGGGATCTCGTTGCGGTAGGCGTCGACCCCGCCTTTGCTCCAGCGCCAATAATGTGCTCGGCTGATTGCCACGTCGATGGCGATGCCCAAGCCGTGCGCACTCGGGCTGCTGGTGCCCGCAATCGGACGGCATGCATACGTGCCAGCCGATGGCTTCAGGTAGACGTCAAAGCTGGCGGGCAGTTTGTCCAACCTGTCCGAGATCGCCTGTAGTCGGCTTGCGACGCCATTGACAGCGGTCACCTTGAGGGTCTGGCCGATCTTGGTCGGCAGCCACACGACATCGACGAGTTGCTTCACCACCTCAGCCTTGCTGCAATCACCGTACATCTTCTGGAAAAACGCGGTCGGGCGGGCACGTCCGGGATCATGATCGCGCAGTGGCGGCATAGCACCTTCGCCGGCCAGATACGGAAACCTGAGGATATCGCTAAGTTCAGGCTCAGCGAGCCACGCCTGAAGAGACTTTTCTGCGCCGTGACCAAGCGGCATGCGGCTGCCGTCTTTCCAAACCAATACGGCATCGGTGCCTGTGCCATCAACGCTGCCCAGCTGCTCCGGGTAAGCCCGCAGCAGCGCCTCTCCGACCGTCTCAGCTCGCGCACAGGTCAACGACAATGTGGCAAGCCATAGGCCCGTCAGAATTGCCATCGCGCCGCGTACCACAGGTATTCTCCGCTGATTTCCTGAACAATCGCAACTTACCAAGCCACAAATTAAGATCGGCGACCAACTTTCCTTTACCAAGCCTGCGGTCGTGCTATGGTGTTTCCAAGAGTGCAACCTGTGATCGCCTGAAGACCGGATCAGCCCAAGTTTGGGATGGTTCCATGCCAGGTGAAACGGAAAGGCCCGAAGTGGCTGGAGCGGACGACAACCATCGGTCGGACGGGGAGCGGCGTTCCGCTCAGCCGAACCGTGAGTTCGACGCTAAAACGTTCGAGCCAAAGCCGTTTGACCCCAAAATGGGTCCGGACACTGTGGCGCGGCACAATCGGCGCCAACAGCCGAAGCCGCCCTCGGACAACGTGCAGAACCGCAAGCGTGACATTCCTGGCCTCGGGTCACAACCGGATGTAAAGGCCAACACGACCAGCAAGCCCCCATCGGATACCAGCGTGTCGGCTGACAAGGGGCCTATCGAGATCAGGCCGTTAGCGCCGCCCAGCCCGAATGACGGCAGTCCGCTACCGGACATTTATGCGGCCCTGGACCTTGGTACCAACAACTGTCGGCTGCTGGTGGCTCGCCCATCGCGGCGCGGTTTTCTGGTGGTCGATGCCTTCTCGCGCATTATCCGCCTCGGCGAAGGCATCACGACGACCGGTCGACTATCCGATCAGGCGATGACCCGCACTGCCGACGCTTTGCGGGTTTGCGCCTCGAAAATGAGCCGTCACCGCGTCGAACGCTACCGTCTCGTGGCGACAGAAGCCTGTCGCATCGCCAGCAACGGCGAGGCTTTCCTAGCCCGCATCAAAAACGATGTCGGCCTCGACATCGAGATGCTGAGCCGGGAAAACGAAGCCAAGCTGGCCGTCTCCGGCTGCGCAACGCTGATCGACACCTCGGTTGATCTAGCACTGGTGTTTGATATCGGCGGTGGCTCATCGGAGCTAATCTGGCTCGATCTCAACAAGCGGCCGGGCCCGTGGCGCAAACCGATGGGCGATAAGTCCGAGATTCACGGCTGCATTGCCGCCTGGACGTCGTTGCCGGTCGGCGTCGTAACGCTGGCTGACCGGTTCGGCGGCCGCTACGTCACCAAGGACATTTTCGAGGCGATGGTGACCTCGGTCACTGAGATGATCGCGCCGTTCGAGGCCGAGCACAACTTCAAGCAGCGCATCCAGACGGAGCGGGCGCATTTACTCGGCACATCAGGCACTGTGACGACCGTTGCCGGCATCCAGATGGGCCTGCCGCGCTATGATCGTGCCAAAGTCGACGGATGCTGGTTGAATACTCAAGACATTCAGCGCATTACCTACGGACTGGTGGCCAAGAGCTACGACGAGCGCGTCGCCGAGCCCTGCATCGGGCGGGATCGCGCTGATCTGGTGCTGGCGGGCTGCGCGATCCTTGAAGCCCTGTTGCGGATGTGGCCAGCGGAGCGGTTGCGCGTCGCCGACCGGGGCTTACGCGAAGGCATCCTGGCAACTTTGATGTCAGAAGACGGGCATCACCGCCCGGGTCGCAGCCGCTTCGGCCGCAGCCAACGATAGAACAATGACAGAGTGATCTCAGAGTACCCATGGCAAAGATATCCAAACACGGCGGCACCAGCGGTCCGGATGCGGGCAACCGGCAACTGTTCGTTCGCGTCAAATCCGCGAAAAAACGCACACTGTCGTCACAAAAGTGGCTCGAACGGCAGCTGAACGATCCGTACGTCATCGCCGCCAAGCGCGACGGCTGGCGGTCACGCGCTGCCTACAAACTCATCGAGCTCGACGACAAACTGCGGTTCTTGCGGCCCGGCCAACGCGTTGTCGATCTGGGCGCTGCACCCGGAGGCTGGGCGCAAGTCGCCGCACTGCGGGTTAAGTCGCTGGAGGGCCGGGGACAAGTCGTCGCCATCGACATTTCGGAGATGGAATCGATCCCTGGCGTTGAAATCCTGCATATGGATTTCATGGAGGAAACGGCACCGGGCGAACTGATTTCCCGCCTGCGCGATGGTCGCGCCGACATCGTGCTGTCCGACATGGCGGCACCAGCAAGCGGCCACACCGGAACCGACCACATGCGGATCATGGGCCTCGCTGAAACCGCCGGTGCTTTCGCCACCGAAGTGCTGGCAACAGGCGGTTGCTTTGTCGCCAAGGTGCTGCAGGGCGGCACCGA
This sequence comes from Hyphomicrobiaceae bacterium, assembly GCA_043718785.1. Classification (GTDB taxonomy): domain Bacteria; phylum Pseudomonadota; class Alphaproteobacteria; order Rhizobiales; family Hyphomicrobiaceae; genus JAYSVA01. The sequence continues at coordinate 8,989 of JAYSVA010000556.1, read as the reverse complement.
GAAAGACCTGCTGATCCAGCTTAAGCGCGACTTCACGACGGTTCGCCACATTAAGCCGCCTGCCAGCCGCTCTGATAGCGCCGAGCTGTACGTCGTCGCGACGGGCTTCCGCGGAACGGGCACTGTAACGCCTGAATAAACCGGCCTCGCGACTAGGTTTCCACGCAAATCCTGCGACATGAGTGAGCGGCCACTTGCCCTATTTGGGCTCTGGTGTATGGTATACCAGAAACCACCGTTGGCTATTGTGCCCCCGCTATAGGAACCGTTGGCCCGTTGCGTATGGACAACACACAACTTCGCATCGTCCCGATTGGCGAGAATCAGAGCCTCAAGGTGAAAGCCTATGAAGCCCTGAAGGCCGCGATCATGGATCTCAACATCTATGATCCCAGCACCGAGCTGCGGCTGGATGAGCGTGAGCTGTCGGCCAAGTTCGGGGTTAGCCGCACACCGCTGCGGGAAGCGCTGGCACAGCTCGATCAGGAAGGGCTCGTTCGTATTATCGCCCGTCGCGGCATTTACATCGTGCGCAAGTCCAAGGCTGAAATCCTGGACATGATCACAGTTTGGGCCGCGCTTGAGAGCATGGCCGCACGGGTCGCCACTCAGCAGGCGACCACAAGTCAACTGGCCGCCTTGAACGTGCACGTTGACGAGTTCAGAGGCGACGCTGTCGCGAACAAACTGGGTGAGTATTCGGAAGCAAATATCCGCTTCCATCAAGCTATCATCGGCTCAGCCAGTTGCCCCCTGATTGGCGAACTGACGGACAAGCTGTTCTTCCACGTCCGCGCCATTCGCCAGCGCACGATCGTCGAACAGGACCGCGCCCGTCGTTCGGTGGTCGACCATCAAGAGATCGTTGCGGCATTGATTGCCCGCGATACGGACCGGGCCGAACGGCTGGTCCGGGAACACACATTGAAACTTCGCGATCACGTCGAGCGGTTTGTGACCCTCGACTGACCAGGAGCACAACAGGCCAAGTTACTGGCCAAGTCACTAAAAGTCTGGACCGCAAATCAGATTTGCGGCCATCAATCGGAGGAAAGTATGTCGAAAGCACTTGAAGGCATTAAGATCATCGACTTCACGCATGTGCAGGCAGGCCCTGCTTGCACCCAGCTGCTGGCATGGTTCGGCGCTGACGTGATCAAAGTTGAGCGTCCCGGCGCTGGCGACGTAACCCGCTCGCAGCTGCGCGACATCCCAGGCGCTGACGCGCTGTATTTCACCATGCTGAACAGCAACAAGCGCTCGCTGACCCTCGACACCAAGCAGGCCGAGGGCAAAGAAGTCCTCGAAAAGCTGATCAAGGTTTCAGACGTCATGGTCGAGAACTTCGGACCGGGCGCACTGGACCGCATGGGCTTCACCTGGGCACGCATCCTTGAGCTCAACCCGCGCATGATCCTGGCCTCGGTTAAAGGCTTCAGCGACGGCCACCACTACGAAGATCTCAAGGTCTATGAGAACGTTGCCCAGTGCGCTGGCGGCGCCGCATCGACCACCGGCTGGTGGGACGGCCCCCCAACCATCTCGGCTGCAGCTCTCGGCGACAGCAACACCGGCATGCACTTGGCCATCGGCATTCTGACCGCTCTTCGCTCACGCGATAAGGACGGCAAAGGCCAGAAGGTTGCCGTGTCGATGCAGGACAGCGTGCTCAACCTCTGCCGCGTCAAGCTGCGCGATCAGCAGCGCCTCGACAAGGTCGGCTACCTCGAAGAATATCCACAGTACCCGCACGGTAAATTTACGGACGTTGTGCCGCGCGGCGGTAACGCTGGCGGCGGCGGTCAGCCAGGCTGGGTGCTGAAGTGCAAGGGCTGGGAAACCGACCCGAACGCTTACATCTACTTCACGATCCAGGGCCACGCCTGGGCACCGATTGCTGACGCTATCGGCAAGCCAGAGTGGAAGACCGACCCGAACTACATGACCGCGCAGGCCCGCCAGCCGCACATCACCGAGATCTTCGCGACCATCGAAGCTTGGTTGGCGAACAAGACCAAGTTCGAAGCCGTCGACATCCTGCGCAAGTACGACATCCCGTGCTCGCCGGTGCTGTCGATGAAGGAAATCGCAGCTGATCCGTCCCTGCGCGCTAGCGGCACCATTGCCAGCGTTGAGCACAAGGGCCGTGGCGAACCGTATCTGACGGTTGGCTCGCCGATCAAGTTCTCGGGCATGACCGTCGAGATAACGGGTTCGCCCCTGCTCGGCGAGCACACCGACGCCGTGCTGACCGAACTCGGCTACAGCAAAGAAAAGATCGCCGCCATGCACACCAGCAAGGCTGTCTGATCTGCTGACGGCGCCCGCGAGGGCGCCGTCGTTTCACTTAATCAAGAGTCAAAAAATGACCGCGCCTGTCGATATGAATGCCCTTGTCCAAGCAGTTGGCGATGCTATCGTCGTTTCCGACGTCAGCGGAAAAATCATCGTCTGGAACAAAGCGGCAGAACGCATTTTCGGCTACACCGAGGCTGAGGCCCTGGGCCAGTCACTCGACATCATCACGCCTGAGAAATTCCGCAAGCGCCATTGGGACGGCTACCACCAGACCATGGCGACCGGCGTGACCAAATACGGCACCACCCTGCTACGTGTCCCGGCCATCGACAAATCTGGCAAGTCTCTGTCGATTGCGTTTGGCGTCGCGCTACTACTGGGGCCGGATGGCAAGCCCAATGCCATCGCTTCCATTATCCGCGATGAAACAGCCCGCTTCGCCGAGGAGCGCGCGTTACGCAAACGCGTCGTCGAGTTGGAGACCGAGCTCGGTATTTTGGCGACCGCGAGCCCACCCAAGACGCATTGATTTGTTTGTCGAAAGTTCAATAACCTACGCCGTCAGAGTGGCGTAATCGGCTGTCGTACTGGTAGCGGACGACGGGCAACATTGGCCACGAGGGTGGAACTGAGATGAGCAAGGCTTTAGACGGCGTTCGTATTCTGGACTTCACGCACGTCCAGTCTGGCCCGACGTGCACGCAGTTGCTGGCTTGGTTCGGCGCGGACGTGATCAAGGTCGAGCGGCCGGGTGTCGGCGATATCACACGCGGCCAGCTGCAGGATATCCCGAAGGTGGATAGCCTGTATTTCACCATGCTCAACCACAACAAGCGCTCCATCACGCTCGACACCAAGAACAAGACTGGTGCTGAGGTCCTGACCAAGCTGATCCTGAATTGCGACGTGCTGGTGGAAAATTTCGGCCCCGGCGTGCTCGACCGGATGGGCTTCCCGTGGGAGAAAATCCACGCCCTCAATCCACGCCTGATCGTTGCCTCGATCAAAGGTTTCGGCCCCGGCCCCTACGAAGACTGCAAGGTCTACGAGAACGTCGCGCAATGCACGGGCGGCGCGGCTTCGACCACCGGTTTCCGCGATGGCCTACCGCTCGTCACTGGCGCCCAAATCGGCGATAGCGGCACCGGTTTGCATCTCGCCCTCGGCATCGTCGCGGCGTTGTACCAGCGCACACTGACCGGCAAAGGCCAGAAGGTCACTGCCGCCATGCAGGACGGCGTGCTCAACCTCTGCCGGGTCAAGTTGCGCGACCAACAGCGCCTCGCCCACGGCCCGCTCAAGGAATACAGCCAGTACGGCGAGGGCATTGCCTTCGATGACGCGGTGCCACGCGCTGGCAACGATTCCGGTGGCGGCCAGCCCGGCCGCATCCTGAAGTGCCTCGGCTGGGAGCAGGATCCTAACGCCTACATCTATTTCATCACCCAGGCACCGGTTTGGGAGAAGGTGTGTGACGTCATCGGCGAGCCCGCCTGGAAGACCCATCCAGACTACGCCACCATTCCGGCTCGGCTGCCACGGCTGAACGAGATCTTTGCCCGGATCGAAGCCTGGACCATGACCAAGACCAAGTTCGAGGTCATGACCATCTGCAACGAAGTCGACATCCCCGTTGGCCCGATCCTATCGATGAAGGAAATCGCCGAAGACCCATCGCTGCGCGCCACTGGCACCATCGTCGAAGTCGATCACCCGACGCGCGGCAAGTATCTGTCCGTTGGCAACCCGATCAAGATGTCGGCCAGCGCCACCGAGGTGACCCGCTCGCCACTACTGGGCGAGCACACGGATGAGATCCTCGCCCAGGTTCTCGGCTATTCAGTCGCCGAAGTCGCCGCCATCAAAGCGTCCGGCGCGACGGAACCACCGGCGAAGAAGGTAGGTTAGCCGTACCCCGCCGCATTCACATGCGGAAACTTATCTGACATCGACGATTTGTTTGCCCGAACATCAACGATTTTGTGGGCTTGAGATCAGATGTCGAGCTTGGCCATGGTGACTGTAAGTTCTGGCACGAGCAGCGGTGCCTGCTCGACGTCAGCGGCCACCTGCTTGACCGACGCATAGCCCGCCGCGCTCGGCTCGCGATGCACGTGCGTGATCAGGCTCAACGCCTCAACAACCCAGTATTCGCGAACGCCGAAGCGGGCGTAGAGCGCAGCCTTGATCGTCAGATCATAGGACAGACTGCTATCAGCCACTTCGATCACAAGCAGCGCCTCGCTGCCACGAAGATCGGGAGCCTTGATTGCGCGAGAGCGAACCATGATTTCCGGGGTGGTATACGTCTCGTCGTCTAAATTGAACTGTTTCTCTTGGCTGATGGCAAAATCCGACCTCAGCATTGGCTGCCAAAACAGTGCGAGCTCATCGGCAACCACCTCATGCCGCCGTCCAGTCGGTGACATCGGCACAATCTCCCCGCCAATCAGCTCCACGCGTGCGTTTTCATCGAACAGCCCTTGCTCGCACAGGCGCAGCAGCTCAGCCGTGGTCCAGCGCCAGCGCGGCACACCCTCGGCCGCCTGGGTGGTCCGCTCGATCGGGCGCGATGGGGACATCTGGTTCATGGGCGAGCGTAACACAGCCTGGGGCCGTGTTCCACATTCGGCTCAAGCCGCCTTTACTGTCCCGTGCAGGGTGTTTGGGCCGGCGTGGTCGATCTCGACGGGCAGGATGCGGCCGAGCAAGTCGTCGGTGGCGGGGGCCTGGACGAGTTGTAGATGCGGGCTGCGACCAAGCAGCATGCCGGAGGCTTTGGCGGTGCGTTCAAACAGCACCGGCACCGTGCGGCCGACGAAGCCGACATTGAACTTCTGGGCGACGCCATCGAGCGCGGTCTGCAGGCGACCGAGGCGTTCGGATTTCACGGCCTCCGAGATCACGTCGTCCATGCTGGCAGCGGGCGTGCCAGGGCGCGGGCTGTACTTGAACGAGTAGGCCATGACGAAGCCGATCTCGGTCACCAGATCGAGCGTGGCCTGGAACTCGGCGTCTGTTTCGCCGGGGAAGCCGACGATGATGTCGGTGGAGAGCGCGATATCCGGACGGGCGGCGCGGATGCGGTGGATCAGCGTGCGGTAGTCTTCGACCGTGTGCTTGCGGTTCATGCCCGCGAGAATGCGGTCACTGCCAGCCTGCACGGGCAGATGCAGATACGGCATCAGCTTCGGCAGATCGCGGTGGGCGGCGATCAGGTCATCGCCCATATCGCGCGGGTGGCTGGTGGTGTAGCGCAGCCGCTCAAGGCCGTCGATTTCGGACAGCTCTTCCAGCAGCACCGCCAGTGAGCGCGGGCGACCATCGGCACCGTCGCCGTGGTAGCCGTTGACGTTCTGGCCGAGCAGCGTGATCTCGCGGACGCCGCCATCAACCAGCGCACGGGCTTCGGCAACGACGCGGGACACCGGGCGCGAGAATTCCATGCCGCGGGTGTACGGCACGACGCAGAACGTGCAAAACTTGTCGCAACCTTCCTGCACGGTCAGGAACGCGGCGGCGGCGCGCCCGCCCTTGTTCATGCTGCGGGCGGGCAACGTGGCGAACTTGTCTTCGTCCGGAAACTGGGTTTCGACGACGCGGCGGCCATCCTTTTGTACGCTGGCGATCAGTGCGGGCAGCCGCTGATAGCTCTGTGGGCCGACGACGATATCGACCACCGGGGCGCGACGCGAGATTTCCGCGCCTTCAGCCTGGGCGACGCAACCGGCGACCGTGACAATGGTCGATTTGCCCTGGGTTTCGCGGTCTTCCTTGATTTGGCGGATGCGGCCGAGGTCGGAATAGACCTTCTCGACGGCCTTTTCGCGGATATGGCAGGTGTTGAGCACGATCAGGTCGGCATCGGCCATGTCGGCCGTTTCGGTGTAGCCGCTGCCTTGACCGTCAGCCGCCAGCGCTTCGGCCATCCGCTCGCTGTCGTAGACGTTCATCTGACAGCCGAATGTTTTGACAAACACCTTCTTGCCAACAGCTGGTTTGCTGCTGCCAATTGCTGGCGGCACGCTCGTCAAATCAGTCATTTGTGTCGGCTCAGCCATGGTGGCCTCGAAACGCTGCGCAACAGGTCGACGCGAAGTTTAGGCAAATTTGGTTCCAAACGCGTTACCGTCGACGAACCCTTCAACGAATCTGCCGCCATTTCATTCTAGTCGTTATTATGGCACAGCAAATTCAATGCTGCAACGCAGCAATTGCAGCAACGTCTTAGCCTAAGTGCCAACACTAACGACGTTCATGACCATTTCGCGGATGCAGCATGATGGCTCCGTGGCGGCGCTGCGGATGATTGTTGTAGATGTTTTTATGTGCTACACATGACCAACAACTTGGTCAGAAGCAGACTCAGGAGCACACCATGGCAAAAATCAATCTTGCTGAAGCCAAGGCTCATCTCAGCGCACTTGTGGACCGCGCCATTGCTGGTGAACCGCAGATCATCATGCGGCGGGGTGTGCCTGTGGCGCAGATCGTGGCTCTTGAAAAGCAGCGCAAGCCAATTGATGTCGAGGCACTGCGAGCGCTTACAGATGGACAGCCGATGACATCAGAAGTCGTGAAAGCGATGCGTAGGTCAGCACGATACTGATGATATACATCGACACGTCCGTACTTGTTGCCAGCTTTACAGCTGAAACATCAACGCTTGCAGCCCAAGCGTGGCTGGCCAAACACCAGAACCATCAACTTGCCATCAGCCCGTGGGTCAAGACGGAGTTTTATTCCGCCATGGCAATGAAGCGTCGCCTGAAAGAAATATCTGATCTGGCTTTCGCTGAAATATCGACAAAATTCATCGAGGTGGAGCGAGATACTTTTTACAATTTGGCAATTTCTCAGGCTCATTTCCAAGAAGCGGCGAAGATCGTTGCTCAACATATGCTGAAGTTGAGAGCAGCGGACGCCCTCCACCTCGCCATTGCCGCTGAGAACGGTGCTACGCTGTGCACACTCGATCAAACCTTGTTCGATGCAGGCACCGCTCTGAGTATTGCCTGCGTGATGCCGTGAGCATCGCCCCAAATACCAAACCGCAGTGACGCTAACCTGCTAAAGCTCCGAACTCTCCTCCTTTTCCCTCCCTCCCCTTGAGCAGGGCAATCGCATATGACGTTGAGCCTTGCTCCACCCTGCCGATTTTCGCCTCCTCCCCCTTGAGGCTAGCGTTCTGACTCATTCATTTGATACCCGCTGAAATTGCGTCCGTCAGTGCACGGCGGGCGCGGGCGGTCTTGTCGAGGATGGTAGCGGCTTTGGCCGTCCATATGAAGGGCTTCGGTTTGGCATTGCGGTTGTCGATCCAGGCCGTGATCGCGGCCTTGAGATCGTCGACACTCTTGAACACGCCGCGTCGGATTTTTTCACGCGTGATCTCGGCGAACAGCCGCTCGACGAGGTTCAGCCATGACGACGACGTTGGAATGAAGTGCAGCTTGAAGCGCGGATGCTTGGCGATCCAGGCCTTCACTTCCGGCGTCTTGTGCGTCGCGTAGTTGTCGCAGATCAGATGTAGATCGAGCCCCTTGGCGACCACCCGGTCGATCTTTTTCAGAAAGCGGATGAATTCCTTGGCGCGGTGCTTGGGCAGGCATTCGCCGATCACCTCGCCGGTCTTCACATCGAGGGCGGCAAACAGCGTCGTCGTGCCGTTGCGCTTGTAATCGTGCGTCATGGTGCCAGCCCGCCCCTTCTTCATCGGCAGGCCCGGCTGTGTGCGGTCAAGTGCTTGAATCTGGCTCTTTTCATCAACGCAAAGCACGACTGCTTTATCGGGCGGGTTCAGGTAAAGGCCGACGATATCGACGACTTTCTCGGCAAACTTCGGATCGTTCGAGAGCTTGAACGTACGCGTCAGATGCGGCTTCAGGCCGTGCTCTTTCCAGACCCGTTGCACCGTTGTGTGGCCGACGCCCATCTCTTTCGCCATCATGCGTGCGCTCCAATGCGTTGCGTGCGCCGGTTTCTCCTTGGCCGTCTTCGTTACGATGGCAAGTCGAACCGCGTCACTGACCGGCTTTTTCCCAGCCCGCTCGCCTTTACCTTTGTCCTTCAGCAAACGTTCAATGCCGCCCGCCATGTAAGCCGCCTGCCAGCGCCAGACCGTCGGCTTTGACACGCGCGCCGCAAGCCTTATCGCGGCCATGCCGAGCCCGAGCCCCGACAGCAGCACGATGCGCGCCCGTGCCACGATTTTCTGTGGCGTATTGCCATCCGCGACGAGACCCTCCAGGGTCATCCGATCAACGGGACTGACGTACAAGCTTGCCTTGATGTTCCTCATGCCGCCCACAAATCAGATTTGCAGGCAGTTGGGAATCCTATAAATGGGTCAGAACACTAGCGGTGGTAACCAGCGGACATGGTGTCGAGGGACGCCTATGCGGAGCATTTGAACGGGCGCGTCGGCCAAAGGCTGCAGCGCATCCGTAAGTTCTGCGCGACCGCCTTGATTAGCGCCTTCTGCCTCTGGCTGACAGTCCTGGCCACATTCGCCGAAACCCGCGTGGCGCTGGTCATCGGCAACGGCGGCTATGCGATGGGCCGCTTGCCCAATTCCACCGCCGATGCTGATCTGATGGCAAAAACGCTGTCATCCGTTGGCTTTGATGTCATTAAGCTGCTGGACGCCGACGCCCCAAGGATGCGGCAAGCGTTCGTCGAGTTCGGGCGG
>JAYSVA010000555.1:0-12447 GCA_043718785.1 Hyphomicrobiaceae bacterium | reverse complement strand
GACTAAAGGGTGACCACGGGTTCATCGTCGAATAAACCCTTGAGGAATGGAGACGTATCATGACTATTCAAGTGCAAAAGACCTCAAGCGCCCGTCGCCCGGTTGGTTTAGCTCTGGTTCTTGCAACCTGCGTTACGCTCGCAGGCTGCAAAACGCCAGAAGACCATAGCCAAGTAAACGGCTGGAGCCTGATTGACCCATCGCAGCGTCACCCGATTATGGTGTCGCAGCAACCGACTATGATGTCAGTACGGGTTGCACGTGGCAGCCACGGCCTGACCTCCCATCAGCGGGCACAGGTTGTAGACTTCGCGGGGAAGTTTAATGCCGGTAGCTCGGGTAATAGTCGGTTAGTTATCTCGGCGCCAAGTGGATCAGCCAACGAAGTTGCGGCCATGCAGGCAGTTGCTGAGCTGCGGCATATTCTGCGCGAAGCTGGTTTTGGTGAAGACTCGATTAATATTGAGGCTTTCCACGAGGACCGTGATCCGCAACCGCCAATCCGGATTTCTTATACCCGGTATGTTGCAGAAGCTCCGGAGTGCGGCCATTTTCCGGCCAATCTGACCAGTGGCCGCAACAACATGCCACATGCAAATCTTGGATGCGCAACGCAGAGAAACTTTGCCAACCAAGTCGCCAATCCGGCTGACCTTGTCGCGCCTCGGGCTATGACCGCCGCTGCCGCTGATCGGCGGGATGACGGCGTGACGAAGTATATTAAGGGTCAAAGCACCAGCTCTGCCCCGCAGGTTGAGCGTGCAACGATTAGGTAGGATTGCCTGTCCCGGCGTGCCTCGTGGATTTATCGCCAATTGGGCACGCCGAGTTAACGAGTTTGACGTATAGGTAAGAACCATGACCAAACCAGCTCAAACACCAGCAGACGATGATAACGCATTCGGCCAGTTAGCGCCGATGGGCGGAGCCGGGTCTGGCGAAGGTGCGCGCAGCAAGGCGCGGCCAATTCCACGAATTTCAATTCAGGCTTTCTGTGAAGACGCAGAAACTGCTGAAACGATGCAGACAGCTGCTGAAGACCGGCGTTTGTCAAAAGCTCACGTTAGCCTGCACATGGGCGGGGCCGCTGCTGCTGTGGCCCACTATCAGGAAAGCCCAACGCCAAATTTGATTATCATTGAATCATCGTTGCCGCGCACTCAAATGCTGGCCGAGTTGGACCAGTTGGCTGAAAGCTGCGACAGTGGTACGAAAGTGGTGATTATTGGCCACATGAATGACGTAATTCTTTATCGGGAGATATTGAAACGTGGCGTCAGTGAATATCTCGTAGCGCCAATCTCGCCATTGCAGTTGATGGAGAGTATTTCGAACCTTTATAACAACCCCGAATCAGACCCCGTCGGCAACGTGTTGGCCTTCATCGGCGCCAAGGGCGGTGTGGGATCTTCAACGATCTGCCACAACGTTGCATGGACCTTGTCTGAAGTTCTGAAATCGAGCGTCGTGATCGCGGATCTTGATCTGGCATTCGGCACCGCCGGTTTAGATTTTAACCAGGACCCTGTTCAGGGCATCGCGGATGCATTGGCCAACCCAGAGCGCCTCGATGAAGTTTTGCTTGATCGTTTGCTGACAAAATGTTCGGAGCAGTTGAGCATCTTCGCAGCACCCGTTTTGCTCGATCGGGACTACGATCTGTCCGCCGATGGCTGTGGCATGGTCCTCGATGTCGTCCGCCAGAACGTCCCGTACGTGGCGGTTGATCTGCCCCATATTTGGACGGCATGGACGAAGCGGATTTTGCTCAACGCTGATGAAGTCGTAATCACGGTGGAGCCGGATTTGGCGAACCTTCGCAACGCGAAGAACATCGTTGATCTACTCAAACAGACGCGGACCAACGATGGCCCGCCGCATCTGGTGATCAATATGGCTAATATGCCAAAACGACCAGAGATAACTGCGAAGGAATTTGCGCAAAGTCTGGACTTAAAGCCTGCAGCGATTATCGAATTTGATGCTGAAACGTTCGGTCAGGCGGCAAACAACGGTCAAATGATCGAAGAACTAAATCGCAAGGCAAAAGCCGTTCAGCCGATTCGCGATTTAGTTATGACGTTGGCACACCGGAAAGAAGCTAAGGTCGAACCAAAAAAGTCCAACCTGCCGTCTGGTTTCGCACCACTATTCGAAAAGCTGAAAATCAAGCGTTAAGGAGCTGACCATGTTCGGTCGTCGTACCAATGACCCCAATGCGCCTAAGAAAATTCTAGCGCCAGCAGCTGCTGGTGGCGGGTCCGGTCAGCCGCGAGTTGCAGAGGCGCGTGCGCCGGCAGCTGCACCTGTCAAAGCTCCGGAGGTCGTATTCGAGGTTCCGGTACGCAAGAAATCTGAAGAGTACTATGATGTTAAGACAACTGTTTTTAACGCACTGATCGACACGATTGATCTAACGCAGCTAGCCAAACTCGAGGCGGCTGCTGCGCGTGAAGAAATTCGCGATATCGTCAGTGAGATTATCCAGATCAAAAGTGTTGTGATGTCAATTGCGGAGCAAGAAGAGCTCCTCGAAGACATCTGCAATGACGTGCTGGGTTATGGTCCCCTTGAGCCATTGCTGGCGCGTGATGACATCGCCGACATCATGGTGAATGGCGCCAATACAACATTCATCGAAGTCAACGGTAAGGTGCAGAAGACTGGGGTGCGGTTCGCCGATAACGCCCAGTTGATGAACATCTGCCAGCGCATCGTTAGCCAAGTTGGTCGGCGTGTAGACGAATCGAGCCCGATCTGCGACGCCCGTCTCCCGGACGGCAGCCGCGTTAACGTCATTGCGCCGCCTTTGGCCATCGACGGTCCATGCCTTACCATTCGTAAATTTAAAAAAGACCGCTTGAAACTCGAGCAGCTGATGAAGTTCGGTTCGATCAGCCCGCAGGCGAAAACGATTCTCGAGATCATAGGCAGGGTCCGCTGCAACATTCTAATTTCTGGTGGTACGGGTTCCGGTAAGACGACACTGCTGAATTGCATGACTGGTAGTATTGATGCCGAAGAGCGCATCATAACATGCGAAGATTCGGCCGAATTGCAGCTGCAGCAACCCCACGTGGTACGCCTCGAAACGCGCCCGCCGAATCTTGAAGGCGAAGGCGAAATCACGATGCGCGACCTTGTCAAAAACTGCCTGCGTATGCGACCTGAACGGATCATCGTCGGTGAAGTCCGCGGCCCTGAAGCGTTCGATTTGCTTCAGGCCATGAACACTGGCCACGATGGTTCAATGGGAACGCTCCACTCGAACAGTCCGCGCGAAGCGATCAGCCGTCTGGAATCGATGATCATGATGGGCGGGTATGCATTGCCACCGAAGACGATCCGCGAAATGATTACCGGTTCGATTGACATCATTATCCAGGCGTCACGTCTGCGCGATGGTAGCCGCAAAATTACTCATATTACCGAAGTAGTGGGTATGGAAGGTGACGTGGTCACGCTGCAAAACCTGATCGTATTCGAAATCACAGGTCAGGATGCGAACGATAAACTAATCGGCCGTCATCGTTCGACAGGGATCGCGCGACCACGTTTTTGGGATCGTGCCGAATATTATGGCGAGCAAGGGCGTCTTGCTGAAGCACTGGCCTCCGCCGAAGTTGTGGACGCTGACGGCAATCCGCTGGGGGAAACAAATGGCTGAGGCAGACCTGATTCAAATGGGGGCGGCATTGTTTATGGCCCTCGCCGTGGGCGCATTGGCGTATACGTTGTTGTTCCCTTATCTTTCTGGGGAAAAAGAAACAGAGCGTCGGATCGCGACCGTCACCGATAAAAAAGTTGGTGGTAAGACCCGTAGCCGTACTAGCGAGGATGCCGCTGGCAATAACCGCAAAAAGGCCGTCGCTGATACACTGAAAGATCTCGACAATAAGCAGAACAAAAAAGAGACGGTGTCGCTTCGTATTCGTCTGGAGCGCGCTGGCCTGGATGTTACACCGCAGGTGTTCTGGATTGCCAGTGCTGTCTCTGGAGTGGTTTGCGGCGTAGGGTTCTTTATCAGTGCCCCCTCGCTACCGTTGATTGCATCGGCGAGTGCCGCATTCGTCGGTGGGTTCGGTCTGCCGCGCTGGTTTCTGGCGAAACTGACGTCGCGCCGCCAGAACAAATTCTTGGAAGATTTCGCCAGTTCGATTGACGTTATTGTTCGCGGCGTAAAATCTGGTTTGCCGTTGAACGAGTGCCTCAACATTATTGCGCGCGAAGCCAATGAACCAATTCGGTCTGAATTCCAGGAAGTTGTGGATCAAAGCCGCGTCGGTGTAACCATAGGCGAGTGCTTTGAGCGTATGACGCAGCGGATGCCGTTGTCTGAGGTCCGGTTCTTCGCGATCGTTATTGCCATTCAGCAGCAAGCTGGCGGCAACTTGTCTGAGGCGCTCGGTAACCTCTCGGGTGTTTTGCGCGATCGCAAGACGATGAATGCGAAAGTTAAGGCGCTTTCGGCGGAAGCAAAAGCATCGGCAATGGTGCTCGGGTCTTTGCCATTTATCGTGATGAGCATGGTTTACCTGTCGACGCCCAAATACATCGCGTTCCTGTTCAATACGATGGTTGGCCACTTTATGTTGGCGGGCGCGGCGTGCTGGATGCTCTGCGGAATTCTCGTAATGCGTAAGATGATTAACTTCAAGTTCTGACCGGCACAGCGCATCAGGTTGTTCTGGTGCCCCCGCTGCGCGCGTCCGACAACAAGGTTCGTGTCACCATGATGGACTTCATCGAGTTTATTCTGCGCCCGCAACTATTGCTGATGGCTCTGGCGGCAGTTGCAACATTTGCGACCGTGCTGACGATCGCGATGCCAATTCTGGCGCGGGATCGTATGAGCCAGCGCATGAAAATTATGGCGACAGAGCGCGATAAAATGCGCACGACCCGCCTGAGCGAGATGAAGAAAGACGGCACTGGTAAACTGCGGCAGGCGCCGCAGGGTGCCATGCAGCAACTCGTCAACGCTCTGGGGCTGCGCGAGAAATTCGATAGCGAAGAACTGCGCAACAATCTGAAAATGGCTGGCTTGCGCGGTGAAAAGCCACTCGTGGCATTCATGTTCTTCCGTGTTGCGATGCCGCCAATTTGCTTCGTCGTGGCACTGCTATATTTGTTTGTTCTGGCGAAGGGCCTCGCTTATCCGCCAATGGTTAAATTCCTGATGGCGATTGGCATCGGTTTTCTCGGTTATTATCTGCCAAACGTGTTCATCACGAATTTGACGGGTAAGCGCCAGCAGTCGATGAAGGATGCCTTCCCTGACAGTCTCGATATGCTGCTGATTTGCGTGCAGTCGGGCATGTCAATTGAGTCAGCGTTCGGCAAAGTGGCACGCGAAGTCGGCGTGCAATCACTGGAGCTCGCTGAAGAGTACAGTCTGACGACCGCTGAGCTGTCTTATCTGTCAGATCGCCGCCTGGCTTACGATAACTTGGCGAAACGCACTGGTTTGTCAGGTATTAAAGGGGTCTGTACGGCTCTGTCGCAGGCTGAAAGATACGGTACGCCACTGGGTCAAGCACTGCGCGTGATGGCGAAAGAAAATCGCGATATGCGCATGTTGGACGCTGAAAAGAAGGCCGCCTCGCTGCCGCCGAAACTGACGGTTCCAATGATCATCTTCTTCTTGCCAGTCTTGTTCGTGGTTATTCTCGGACCGGCGCTGATTCAGATCTTCAAGTGGTCGTAATTGCTAAGTGAGTGAAGCTAACCGAATGGCCGCTGCGGGATATCCGGCAGCGGCCATTTTCGTTTCCAGGATTTTTCGCTCACGTGCGGCTGGGATATCTGGCGCTGATCAGAGCAGATTGTAGTACAGATGCAAAATCCCGCTTCTCGTCGTCATTCAGGCAATGCCCGAACGAATGGCGTTGCTGTCGTAACGCGAGTTGCAGATCGGTGCGGCCATCTGGTTTTTCGTCCAGCTCGACATGCACCCAGTAAGGATTGAAGTCGATGGATTGGCGTCGTCCAACCGGATCGACACGCGTCAGCGTCAGAATTTCCGGAGTGAGTTCCACTAACTCGTAGGCGCGGCCGGAGCGATAACTCAGCTTGAACGCGAGATAGACCAATGCCACATCCAGGCCGAAGAACGCGAACACAGGCCAAGCGCCCATCAGTGTGAACGCCAGCCCGGTGACGAAGCTCAAGGCTGACAGCAAGCCCATCAGAATGAGAAACCCTTGCGGGCCGAGCGACCGGTGCGGGCGTAGTACGGCGCGGAATGCAAGCTCTTGCTTCGGAGATGGCTTATCGGTCATGTGGGCGGGACCTTTAACCTTGAGTGAACATCATGCCTCCGACTAAACGTGCCGCTAGGGTATCCCAGACCACAAGCGTAGCAGCGAGCCGCCCGGCGGTCACCTCCGGACCCAAGAAAGCGGCAGGTAAAGCGAGCAAGTCGCCGCCCGTCAAGAGGCGGATGGCCAAACCCAAGACGCTGCCGCCCGAGACGGTAGCCGAGATGTTTCGCCGTTTTCACGCCGCGGTGCCGGAGCCGAAAGGTGAGCTGGAGTATGTCAATCCGTTCACGCTGTTAGTCGCCGTGGTGCTGTCGGCGCAGGCCACAGACGCAGGCGTCAACAAAGCGACGCGGCCGTTGTTCAAGGTGGCGCCGACTCCGGCTAAAATGGCGGCGCTCGGCGAGGACGCGGTGCGAGACTATATCAAAACCATCGGCCTGTTTCGCAATAAAGCCAAGAATGTCATCGCTCTATCGCAGCAGCTGATTGCACACCACGACGGCGTCGTGCCGCCGGATCTGGACGCACTGGTGGCGTTGCCGGGTGTTGGCCGGAAGACCGCGAATGTGGTGCTGAACATGGCGTTTGGCAGGGCGACAATGGCGGTCGACACGCATGTCTTCCGCGTTGCTAACCGCACCGGGATGGCACCGGGCAAAGACGTTGTTGTGGTTGAACAGGAATTGATGAAAGTGGTGCCGGAACAATATGGTGTGCACGCGCACCACTGGCTCATTCTGCATGGCCGTTACACCTGCCTGGCGCGCAAGCCGCTGTGCGGCAAATGCCCGATAAAGGATTTGTGCCAGTTCGATGAGAAGACCGCCTGAGATACAAAAAAATCCCGAAAGGCATTGCGCCTTTCGGGATTTACTCTGCATCCGTGTTATAGCTTGAACGGCGTGAAGTTGGTGTTCCGGTCGTAGTAGTCCTCGCCCTCTGCGCGTTTGAGGAAGCGGATCACCGCATAGGTGACGGGCACCATCAGAATCTCGACCAGGGTTTTGGCGATGAACTGGGATTGCACCAGTGACGGCAGCATCTCATTGGGGATCATGCCAGCGCCGTAAAACGCCAGCGGATAGAAGATCAGGCTGTCGACCGCTTCGCCGCAGACCGTTGAGCCGATGACGCGCGCCCATAGGTGGCGTCCCCCGGTTTTGATCTTCATCTTGGCCATGACGAAGGAGTTGACGAAGGAACCGCACAAGAAGGCGATGATTGACGCGCCGTTGATGCGCCAGGTGTTGCCAAACGCGGTCTCATAGACGGCCTGATGTTTCCAGCCTGGGGCCGGCGGCAGGGCGACGACAACCGCGGCCATGAAGGCAGCGAACGCCAGCGCCGCGAAACCAGCCCAGATCACGCGGCGTTCGCGGCCATAGCCGTAAACCTCGGTCAGGATGTCGCCGAAGATGTAGGAAATCGGGAAGAACAGGACGCCAGCGCCAAACCCGATCTGGCCGATCAGCGGTAAATCCAGCACGGCTTTTTTGGCGGGGCCAATCAGGTTGGAGCAGACCAGTACGACGACGGCTGCGACCATGATCAGGTCATAGTATTTATAGGTGCGCTGACCCACAACGGGCCGGGGTGATGGTTTTTTTTTCATGCAGGCGAGCTTTCGGTTACGGCGGCAACATAGACCGCTGAACAACAGTTACGCGCGCGCCCTAGGAGCTGATGGCTTCCGGGCTGTCCGCGCCGCGCCACCATAATGTCTGCGGCAGTTTTGGCTATGGCGCACTTTGGCAGTTGGCCAGGACCTCAAAATGCCGTTAAGGCGTTGGTCAACCTCGCACCCTCTCAGTGCGCCAAAACCGCGTCAAACAAATCGGAACTTGTTGCCATGGCTTCGTCCCCGCACGTCACGCAACTCGGCCAGCAGACCGTGTTGCCCGCTTCGCCCGAGGTGGCTGAGTTGGACCGGGTGCCGAACCCGCACCCCGATACCCACTACGTCGCTCGCTTTACAGTGCCGGAGTTCACGTCGCTCTGCCCGGTCACTGGCCAGCCGGACTTTGCTCACATCGTCATCGACTATGTGCCGAAGGCTTGGCTGGTCGAGAGCAAGAGCTTGAAGCTTTATCTCGCCGCCTTTCGCAATCACGGCGCATTCCACGAAGATTGCACGGTCGCCATCGGCAAGCGGCTCGTCGAGCTGCTCGAACCCACGTTCTTGCGCATTGGTGGTTATTGGTATCCACGTGGCGGCATCCCAATTGATGTGTTCTGGCAGAACGGCGAGTTGCCGAAGGGCGTGTGGCTGCCTGATCAGGGTGTGGCGGCGTATCGCGGTCGCGGTTAGCAGTTGGCAAAATTGCGGACGGGTGATCCGTTGGTGGCCAAACGGCGTTGGCTTTTAGTCACGCCCTATTGATTGAGAGCTCTGTCGCGACCGCGAGAGCGCCGCAAGAGATCCCCCACGATGCTAGCTTCTGCGGCGCTTTCTAAGCAAATTGCGGCATTGCCTGCCAACAGCAAGGTGCTTGATTTAGGATGTGGCGAGTGCGGATTATTGCGCAGCGTTGCATCCATGCATGCAACGTTGCAGTTGCACGGTTGTGACGCGCAGGCCCCCGCCGATCTGCCAGCGAACGTGACCTTCCAGCGAGCAGATTTTGATCTGGCATCGTTACCGTACGATGATGATCAGTTCGACTTGATCGTGATGCAGCATGTGCTTGAGCACTTGGAAAAACCAATCCCGGCGATTGCTCAGGTGTTGCGGGTGTTGAAGCCAGGGGGACGGGTGTTCATTGAGGTTCCATCGAACTATTCAATGATGTGGTCGTATCCATGGGCGCAAAATCGCGGGTACATTTTGCATTACTACGATGATCCGACCCATTTGGGCAGGCCATGGACCCCTCAGGCGCTGTGTCGCTTAGCGCTTTATTACTCGTGCGAGCCCATTCTCGCAAAGTACGATTTTTCCTGGGCAAGCGTCGGTAAAGTCTTGCCGATGTTCCTGTATGCGCAACTCACAGGTAACAGCGACGGTTTCGTCAAGGAGTATTGGCAGGCAACCGGCTGGGCAGTGTTTTCGGTAATTGAAAAGCCTCGTAACATTAGTGGCTTGCCGCCTTACAGGTACTTCAGCCTGAAAGGGCGTAAATTTTCTGCTAACTTCACTGCTGCCACGACTGCGTAATCGAGCATAGTTAGCTAACTAAAAACTAGGCAATCGGTCAGGAATGGCATAAAATTTGTTAAATGTTACACTTTAATGTCGGCCTACATCGGCTGACGTTCGATAGGACATTCAATGTACCAACCTCGTGTGCTCATTGTTGATGATGATCCATTTGCCCGTGTCGTCGTGTCAAAGCGAATTGAGCAGTTGGGCGCAGCGGTGGTCGCGGCAGCGGATGGCCTTGAGGCATTGGATGCTTTGCGATCGGGTACCTTCGATCTCGCGGTCGTCGATCTGGAGATGCCACGGCTGGATGGCTACGAATTGCTCGGCTGCATTCGTGGGTTACCAAATCTCAAGCATCTACCGGTGATTGTGCTAACCGGGCGGGATGACCGGGCTTCGCTGGAGAAGGCGTTGACCTGCGGCGCAACATCGTTCCTGATCAAGCCACTCAACTGGCTGGCATTCAGCGCTCACATCGAGCATCTGATGTACCTATCGACAGCCGCCCGGCAGTTGCAAGCGTTGACGGCCAAAGCATCCGCTTAGTTCAAACTAAGTTCTGCCCATAAAGCCAGCCCGGCATCACCCTATGACGCCGGGTTTTTGCCATTTTGCTAGCGCGGCGTCGTCGGCGTCACGGGCGTCCACCCAGTGGCCGACGCCGTCGAGCCCGGTTTCCTTCTTCCAGAACGGCGCGCGGGTTTTCAGATAGTCCATCAGGAACGCGGCCGCCTCGAACGCCGCTTGGCGGTGCGGCGAGGCGGCGACCACCAGCACGATCACGTCGCCCGGCAACAGTTCGCCGATGCGGTGGATGATCGTCGTGCCCTGCAGCGGCCAACGCGCCTGGGCCTCGGCCTCAATGCGGGCCAGTTCCGCTTCCG
The DNA here is from genome assembly GCA_043718785.1 of Hyphomicrobiaceae bacterium. Taxonomy (GTDB): domain Bacteria; phylum Pseudomonadota; class Alphaproteobacteria; order Rhizobiales; family Hyphomicrobiaceae; genus JAYSVA01. The sequence continues at coordinate 2,158 of JAYSVA010000555.1, read as the reverse complement.
TCATGCCGGGATAGTGCTCCAGCGTCATCGAGCGGATGGGTTTGCCCTTCGCCTCGCCCCGCACCGTGCCGGTGAATGTGACGATGGCGCCGATATCAGTGCGGCCAGCGGTTAGTGCCGCCACTTCGGCAGCAATTTCGAACGGTTCGGGTTGAACACGGATCACGGGCGGTGGCTCTCAACTGGCTAGAATGCCCGACCATAACCACACCGCAGCATCAGGGTCCAGTTGCTGCGAAATTTTTCTGTAGCCGTTTGATTGACGTTGCGGTTGCAACCACCATATGCAGCCGATGACCAACGACATCCTGCTGTTCATCGCGGTTGGTTTTGCCGCGCAGATCATCGACGGTGCCATCGGCATGGCCTATGGCATCACGGCGACGACGATGCTCATGAGTTTTGGGGTGCCACCGGCGACGGCCAGCGCCTCGATCCACGCGGCTGAGGTGTTCACCACGGCGGCATCCGGCACGGCGCACTGGCGAATGGGCAACGTCAATCGCAAACTGGTCGCGCGACTGGCCATCCCCGGCATGTTTGGTGGCGGCATGGGCGCATACCTGCTGGCCACGGTCCCCGGTGATAAAATCCGCCCGTTTGTGAGCGCTTACCTGCTGCTGATAGGTGTCGTCATTGTCTGGCGGGCGATTTGGGCTGAGCGGTCGAATGACACCTGCCCGCAGAACGTCGTACCGCTCGGCTTCTTCGGCGGCTTTCTCGATGCTATCGGCGGCGGCGGCTGGGGGGCCATGGTCACCTCAACGCTGATCGGGCGGGGAATGACGCCTCGGTTTGCCATCGGCTCAGCCAATGTTGCGGAATTCTTTGTCACCTCCGTCGTCACGGCGACGTTCGTTGCCACCATCGGCATCACATTGTGGCCGGTGATCTTGGGGCTGGTGATCGGCGGCGTGGCAGCGGCCCCGTTCGCGGCCTACACGACCAAGCATCTGCCCGATAAGCCGATCATGGTGCTGGTCGGCGTCGTCGTCATCCTGCTCAGCCTGCGCGTCATCGTTCAGGCGATCTGGTGACGCCTGTTCGCAATACTCTTTCAGTTATTCGCTTCCCCGGAATCAGATCAGCGCACGCGCTGTTCTGATGTCCGGGGTCTTTCCCGGTACCGTGGGGCTAAATATCGCCTCACATTCAGCCGGAAAGATCCCGGACATCCGGATCGAGCTTCGCTCGAAACGGATTCCGGGAAAGCGGGAGGATGGGGTTTTGCTAGTGACAAAGGTCAACGGATAAGCTCGCAATTATTAACCACGAAAATTAACCCTGAAACCGGAAGTCCCGGCAAACTTATCCCCGCCTTGTCGGGCCGTGAGATTGTCGGCAGGTCCGGCACTTTGTCCGGGTGCGTTTGGCCAGACGCACCCTGACGACGAGCCGGATGGTGACGTGATCTGATTGCCGCCGCTCAGGGCCCTGAGCAACGGAAATCAGAGGGCGTCGCGGCTGCGCTCTTTGACATCGTGAATAGACTCCCGCGCATGCGGTTCCCACTCAGAGGCTCGTCTCTGAGATCGCGGAACTGTGCCTTACGAGGTCGCGGGGGCAATTACGGATGGGGGGCAATTACGGACTGGTGATCGGCTGCACACCCAGCAGCGGCGCGACGCGGGCGATCACCAGTCCGGCAGTGGGCGCGGCGTTGACCCCGGCGGTGATCTGGCCCCTGGTCGCCTCCGAGGCCTGCGGTTCCTGGATGGTGATCAGCACGATGTAGCGCGGTTTTGACATCGGAAATGCCGCCAGGAATGAGGCCAATACCGCCTTCTTCTGGTAGCCGCCAACGCCTGGTATTTCCGCCGTTCCGGTCTTGCCGCCAACCTCATAGCCGGGTACATCCGCCTGCCGCCCGGTGCCGGAGGGCGAGGTGACGTTGCGGCGCATCAGGTGGTTGAGAGCGTCGCTGGTTTCCTGTTTCAACACCCGGTCACCCGGAAGGCTGGCTCTTGCCACAGTGGTCGTCAGGGTGTTCGCCAGCACTGTCGGCGTGATACGCCAGCCGCCATTGACCAGGGCGGCTGAGGCGGCGGCGAACTGCAGCGGCGGCATCGCCATGCCGTGGCCAAACGAGATCGTTGCGGTCTCGATGGCACCCCAGCGGGATGGCAGCTTCGGTGGGGTGAAACTGGCCGCCTCGGTC
>JAYSVA010000554.1:0-12452 GCA_043718785.1 Hyphomicrobiaceae bacterium | reverse complement strand
GCACGCTGCCGCATATCTTCGTCGAGCAATCGAAGGGGACTATCGCCCAGCCGTTGCGCGGGGAAATCAAGCGCCCGGACTTTCTGGTTGGCCTGCCGACCATCGGCACGCTCGCTGTCGACGTGAAAGCCAAACGCATCTACGCCGACACCATCCTGATCGACGCCTACGAGCACCGCACGCTGCTCAACTTCGAATTGTTTTTCAACATCACCGTTTGGTTCGCCTGCTTTCCGCCAGACGAAGAACACATCTGCCACCTGTTTCTCAACCGCAGCCTCGCCGGGCTCCCGGCGAAAACCGTAAAGGGCGAGCAAGTCATCCCCGTTCCCCTCCGCCTGACTAAACCCGCCGACGACCGCCGCGACTTCATGGCCGCATTGATGGGAGCGATCAGTTTGCGGTGACCCAACAAGAACGTTAGGTGCGCAGCGTGCTACAAAATCATCTTTGCGGAGAAGTCAACCGGAAGAACTGCAAAAGGAAGCCACATGCCCCGATAGTGACACGACTGTTGAGTCTAGCCCGATTTGGTCCGAGTTTAGTTGAGCTTGGCCTGAAGGAATTGCTGTCGAAATCTGAAGATGGTACGGTACTTGCGGCTGCTTGGGCGATAAATGCTGGACTTTCAGTGGCCTCCAGCATCGGCGCCGCTGTTCCTGTCACCCATCGCGTTCAGCCCAACGAGGTTTGTGCGGCGGCTCCGCGCCTCACAAACCTGTAGTTCGTTGCGGTTGCGGAGGGCATGCAGCATGCTATGCAGCGGGGCCACATTCCGTTCTCCGTTCGTCATTCCTCGTAGATTCTTGGGCCTGCCGCGCGATCACAATTGCCCTGCCAGTAGCCGCAGCAGGGCCACAACAATCAGGGAAAACCGAACTACGACACGATCACGGTGCCGGTTTGCCCTTGGTGTAGCTCTTGAACCAGCCGAGGAAACGAGCGTCCTCGCTGCGCGCGGCGTCCTTCGTCGATGCCCAGTCGATGTACAGGTTTTCAAGCGCGTACATGTCCCACCCCGGTGCCAGCGCGCGGGCGTTATCGAACGCCATCGAGCTGATCCGGATTTTGCGAATTGCCGGTTCCGCCTCCCCACTATCGCCCGACTTGGCCGGGCAGCTCGATTGTTGAGCCGTCATGCCGTCAGGCCGCCGCGACAGCACGACGGCGCGACGGCTCGGCAGCTTGCCGTCGGCAACACGGCCAGACCGGCTGTAGAACACCACCTGCGCGTCCTCGACCGTGACAGCGTAATCCGGCAGATGATTGCTGCGGACCATGCCGCGCATGTGGGCGTTGAAATGCTTCTCCGCCTGTTTCGAGCCGACCTTCTTCTGCAACAGCTCGAGCCCGACACGCCAAGTCGGCTGCGAACCGCAATGCTTGCGTGCGACCTCATACACGCGCCGGTCAATCGGCGACCGCAGCCGGAAATAATCCCGGCTAATTGATAGGACTTCGCCCGATTTGACCGACCGGTACACCCAATCGGAGAATTTCAGTTCCAGATATTTCAAGCGCTCGGCATGCATCGAGCCCTTGCGGTTGTAATTGAATTCGTCGATGAGCCCGAAGCCATGCGTGGTCCGCTCGTCGCCTGTTGCAATCGTGGTGTTGATGGTTACGCCGCGCAGCCGGTTCAGCGCCGGCAGCACCCGCTCATAGCCGAGATTGTTGGTCTGGCGGTTCGTCTGCACCAGCATGTCGTGGGTCGTGAGCCGCACAACCGGCCCGGCATCCTTGCCTTCGTTGATCAGCTGCATCAGTTTCGACATGCCGTAGATCATGATCTCCTTGTCAAACACCGTCGGCAGCCCAAGGCTGCTCGGGATCAGTTCGATCTTGCACTCACCGTGATGGTACGTGAGCTGCCGCCGCTCCGGTACGGTCGTCAACGAATAGATCGGATGCTCAAGGGTCGCCAGATCGCTCTTCGGCACCATGTCGAGGGTGTCGAGGACGAAGAAATCGCGCACCGGATGGCGCTCTGGCAGAAGAGGCGTTCGCACCCGAGCATGTCGCCATAGGTTCAATCGTAACGCAAATGATTCGCACTATCGGCGACCGTAGTAAAGATCAGCCAGCAAATGCGCCATTTCCTGAATTCGCCCTATCGCCGACCGCTTTCGCACATTCAGCGACCCGCATTCGCACCTTTGGCGACCAGACTTCGCACACCTGGCGACCTACATTCGCACATTTGCCGACCGCTTAAACCCAACAGTGCAGCAACATCAATAATTTGCAGACCTTACCCCCAGCCTTAACTTAATCTAACTACAATTAACAGTTTTAACATCTGCCTCCCAACCGGAAGCCACTGTCGCTATTTGCCGATTTTTGAAAATATATGAGAATGGAAACGCCCAACACGGCGAGCCCCGCGCAGCGGCAACCAAATCAGGCATTCAGAAACAAGATCGCGAATCGTTGTGGACTTCGGCTGTCGTGACAGTACGCTGTCATGACAGCATTACGAATTGCCGTAATGCCGCCTTGCCGTCACTACGGGCGTTTCGTCCGGAACAGGATATTGCATGATCATTACTCTCGCCTCGTCCAAGGGCGGCGTCGGAAAATCGACGATCACCGGCTGTCTTGCAGGTGTGTGGGCTGCCGATGGCGACACCGTCCACATCGTCGACCTCGACCATAACCGCACTGTTTCGCGCTGGTTCGCGGACGGAAAAACCTGCCCCAAAACCATCAGCGTCTCCGCCCCCGACCCGACAGGCCTCACCGAGCATCTGGCCGAATTGGCGGCCACCACCAACCCGGACCTGATCCTGATCGACGTTGCCGGAACCTACGAGCGCGCGCTGACTGTCGCCGTCGCCCGCGCCCACCTGACGCTCATTCCCGCTGCCCCGACCGAGGCCGACATTTTCGAAGCATCGCGTGTGGCGCGCCATATCACATCGGTGTTTCAAGCCTTCGGTCAGCAACCGCTCTATCGCCTGCTGCTCAACCGCGTGGCGTCGCTGGCATCGTCCGGGCAGCTCTATTCGATCCTGCAAATCGTCCGCCTCCGGTTGCCACGCATCAAGACAAAGATCATGCAGCGCGCAGCCTACGAGGAGCTGGGACTGTCCGGCCTGCCGCCCCACTTCGCCGACCGAAAGCGGCCGACCGTCGCCAAGGCCGTCACGGAATTGAATGCGGTGCGCGCCGATATCGACGCGCTGCTGCAAACCCTCACCACGCCAGAACAACACCTCGAAGGAGCCGCCGAATGAGCAAGCCGAATTTCCGACCCATCGCCCCGCTGGATGTCCACGACAGCGACCTCGACCGCGTCAACGATCAGCTAGGCGTGCCGACGATGGTGCGCGCGCCCAACAAGCCCACTACCGCCATGCCGTCACGACAGCAACCCGTCACGCCGCCAAGACGGCAGCAGAAAATGACCGTGCGCGTGCCACAAACCCTCGTCGATGCCCTGAAGCGCGACGCGCTCGAACAGCGCACCACCATCCGCCATCTCGTGCTGCTCGCCCTGCAAAAAACCGGCTACGCCATCGCGGCAGCTGATCTGCTGCCAGGGGCAGGGGGGAGTGATTGATCGGGCCACTCGCTGTCAAAAATTCGTTGGAAAAGCATGAATACTGTCCTCACCTGCCCTAACCGCAGAAGCAATCGGGAACAAGATATTTCCCGCCATAAAGCCTACCGCGATGCGGAGAGTGTCGGATTGGCGTATCATCAGTCGTCGAATTTTGTGGTCACAGAGTTTGTGATGGATCTCCCGGAAACGTGGATGCAGCGCGTATGCTTGGCACTCTGCCGTCGTCACGGTCTGCTCGCATGGCGGGATCATGGTAAGCGTCGTCACAAAATTTTGGTTGCTGCCCCTGCGTCGTTCATGGCGGATGTGTTCCAACCAGGACTCGATAGGGCCTTAAACCGTCTGACGACAGAGATATATGCGATGACGCTTCACTACATTGAGACGCACATCGACGAACCAGAACCGGCCGAAAAACCGACCGACGAACCAGAAATGCCCGTTGAAACTTACGAGGTCGAGGAGTGGGGTTAGTGGCCGAGATGTGCGGGATGCCGTGCTGTCATGACAGTGCGCTGTCGCGACAGCGTGACGGCTACCCACCCATCACTGTCCAGTACCGATAGCGGCGGCGTTCGCTGATTTCGCGCGGCGTTGAACCCAGGTGCGGAATCAACAGGCGCAGAGCTTGCTTGCTGATGCGCAACTCCTTGCACGCCAGCGGGATCGACACAATTGGCTTGGCGATCAGCAGATCGATCAGGTCTGCGAGGCGCGAATTTCGGCGGACGGTTTTAAGTTTCAGGTGCATGCGCTCGCGCGCGCTTTCCAGTCCGTCCAGTTCGCTACCCGCGTGTTTGACGGCGGCGGCCGCGATGTCGAGAAACGTTTGCAAACGCTGCGGGTAGGTCGCGGTTGCTAACCAGCGTTTGCGCAGCAGCCATTGACCGGTGTCGATTGGTAACAGGAACTGCCGCGTTTTCGCACGTGCACGCAACACCAACGCCGCCAGCAACGGCGCACGCCAGGGGCCTTGTTGCTCCGGTGTCAGGGTATGCCACGCATCCCAGGTAATGGCGGCGGCGAGGAGCGGGGGCAGGCGGTTGGTTTCCTGCCAAACACGCCGCCAACCGTCAAGCCGTCCGGCTTCATCCCAATCGGGATCGAAGAAGAAATCCGGCCGGTCCTTCACGCTCATCGGATCACCGATGACCTCGCTGGATAATGGGCGCGGCAGTTCGCCGGGCATCGGTGCCCGCAGCAGCGTCAGCGGTTGTTCTTGCAATCCGCGTTGCCAAAGCCGTAGAATGCTCAGCGCACAGGATAGATCAGGATCCATGCGCCCCTTAAAGGCGTGACCGTCGAGCAGCACGAGGTCTTGCAGGTAGACGAGGCAGTTCTGGCTGTGCATTGCGGCGCAGGCATTGCGGTAGAGCAGGCGACGCGACCAGGAGTCTACCAATTGAGATAATCGCGCCCGCTCTTCCAGCTTAGAAAGTGCCTCATCCACAAGCAAAAATGCATCGAGCATCTTGTCTTCGAGCGGCTTTTCCGGAAGTTCGTACTCTGGCTGTTTTGTTGACATTCTGATATGCTGAGACAATTGACGCGCTGTTCTGACTGTCTCATTATTACCCTATTTGGGGTCAATTACAAGCTGCGTTGAAATCAATCCTAGACTGGATATGATAAAGGTAGTTGAACTGAACCGCTATCGCGGAGCGCTAACCTTTTGAGCGCGTTGTGTGAGTTGGGAAGCTGACTGTCTGTCAGGATCGTGGGTGTTGAGCACACGAACCCCTGAGCCAGGAGCTTCCCATGAGTACGCCTAGCACGATCACGCCTCTGCGTCAGCGCATGATCGATGACATGGTAATACGCAATCTGTCGCCGCGCACACAGCGCGCCTATGTGTATTCGGTCAAGCGGTTCGCCGGTCACTTTCGCCGCTCGCCCGATCAACTCGGCCCCGAGCACGTCCGCGAGTTCCAGGTCCACCTGGCGTCGCAAGGCGTCGCTTGGTCATCGATGAACCAGTTCGTCTGCGCGCTGCGGTTCTTCTTCGGCATCACACTCGGGCGCACCGACGTGCCCGACCGCATTCCTTACGCCAAGCAGCCCCAGAAGCTGCCGGAGATCCTGAGCCCCGAGGAGGTGGTCCGCTTTCTCGAGGCGGTACCGAACCTCAAGTATCGGACGGCCCTGACCACAGCCTACGCCGCCGGTTTGCGCGTGTCGGAGGTGGCAGTCCTCGAAGTGCGCCACATCGACAGCCGCCGCATGATGATCCGCGTCCAGGGCGGGAAGGGCGGCAAGGACCGCTATGTCATGCTCTCGAAACAGCTGCTCGATATTCTGCGCGCCTACTGGAAGATCGCACGGCCCGAGCGGTTTCTGTTTCCAGGCCAGACCGGTGACCGGCCGACCAGCGAAGCGATGCTGCACGACGCCTGCCGGAATGCCTGTGCCGACCTGCAGACCACCAAGCGGGTCACGCCGCATTCGTTGCGGCACAGTTTTGCGACACACCTGCTCGAACAGGGCACCGACATCCGCATCATCCAGGCCTTGCTCGGCCACGCGCAGTTGACGACGACCGCGCGCTATACCCGCGTGACGGCGGTCACAATCGCTGCGACCGAGAGCCCGCTCGACCATTTGGCCCGGGCCGGGGCGCGGGCCCTGGATGGCACCCCGCCCAAGCCGCGATCAGCATCGAAGCAGCCGGCATAACGCCGTGTCGGCTGCACGGCCGGTGTTCGAGGTGGCGGATGTGTTCCGCCGCTTCGGGCAAGCGTTTCGCGACCAGAATGCCGGGCATCTGAGCCGTGGCCAGCGCAAAGCGATGGGCGCGGTCGAGGCGTGCCGCACGGCCACCCTCGGCGGTCATGTCGAGCGCTGTGATAACGGCGCCTGCGGCCACACGCGGATCGCCTACAATAGCTGCCGCAACCGGCATTGCCCGAAATGCCAGTCGAATGCCGCGCGTGAGTGGCTCGAAGCGCGACAGGACGATCTGTTGCCGGTCGAATATTTCCACGTCGTGTTCACGTTGCCAGCGTCTGTCGCGGTCGTCGCGTATCAGAATAAGGCCGTCGTGTATGCCCTTTTGTTCGAGGCGGCGGCGGAGACACTGCGCACCATTGCCGCCGACAAGCGCCACCTCGGCGCCGGGATCGCCGCGACCATGGTGCTGCACACCTGGGGCCAGACGCTCACGCATCATCCGCACGTTCACGCCATCGTGCCCGGCGGCGGCTTGTCCGAAGATGGGTTGACCTGGATCGCCTGTCGGCCGGGGTTCTTTCTGCCGGTGCGCGTGCTCTCGCGGCTCTATCGACGCCTGTTCCTGGAGAAACTGCGAGCCGCCCATCGCGCCGGACGGCTCAAGTTTTTCGGCGATCTCGCCGGATTATCCGACGGCAAGGCATTCGACGCGCACCTCGCGCCCGTGCGCCGCATCGACTGGATCGTTTACGCCAAGAAACCGTTCGCCGGGCCCGAACAGGTTCTCGCCTACTTGAGCCACTACACGCACAGAATTGCGATCTCGAACCGGCGCCTGCTCGCTGTCGATGCAACATCGGTCAGCTTCGCCTGGCGCGATTATGCCCATGGCTCGGCCTCGAAACGCATGCGGCTCGACGCTGACGAGTTCATCCGCCGGTTTCTGCTCCATGTGCTGCCGGACGGCTTCCAACGCATCCGTCACTACGGGTTCCTCGCCAACGGACACCGTCGCGCCAAGCTCGAAGTGATCCGCAAGCTGCTCGCCGTCGAGCGCTGCGATCCTGCAGCTCCGCCTTCTGGCGACGACGAGAATGCACGCGACGATGCCTCGGCTGCGGACGCCGCAGCACGAACAGCGAGAGCATGCCCGTGCTGCGGCGGGCCAATGCGCATCATCGAGGTTCTGGAAGGCCCGGCCTCGCGCTGGCGTCCGAGGCTCGACAGCTCATGAGCATCCGCGCGCGGCCGTCAGGTCCGAGCGTCGCCCTTGCGCGGCAGAGATGCTGCACGCCCGCTCGCAGAACCGGCGACACGACGATGGCACCATCCCGCTCTGTCGCGCACGCCGATACGGAAAATGCGGCCCCAGAACGTGCGATCAATCCTCGAAACACCCGCCGGGCGGTCGCTGCCATCCTGCGGCACCGGCATCGATCCCCATAAGCGGCGGACTCGCGGCCCGCGGTTCAGTTCAACAAGATTTCTGTGACGTCGCCGACGGAGCGAGCCGCACCCCCATCGCTGGCGACCTCACAGAAATCTCTACATTATCATTACCATATTCTTTTTCCGAAACTCAGAATATTCAATTTTCCGCAATGAGCGCTGCCCGCAACCAAAGCTTGATTCCTGTCAATTTCTCCGATGACCCGATGCCGCCGTCGCTGCTTGCCCACATCCTCGGGGCGGATGATGTTCGCTTCACACTGAACCAGTTCTTTGAGGCCGAGGTGGAGAACGCCAATACGCGGCGCGCCTATCGCCGGGGTGCGGCGGATTTCTTCGTTTACCTGTCGAACTGTCCACCTGTCGACATGTTGGCGGCAATCACCTCACTGCATATCTCCGGCTGGCTTGGCAATATGGCCGCGCGGCGCTTGTCCGTGCCGACTATAAAACTGCAACTGGCCGGGTTGCGCCGCATGTTCGACGCGTTGGCGCGGGCACAAATCATCCGCTTCAATCCGGTCGCCGTCGTCAAGGGGCCGCGCTATTCCATCGACAAGGGCAAAACGCCTGTGCTGACAGGCGGCGAGACGCTGCAACTGCTGGCCGCCATCGACACGTCGACACTCATCGGCCTGCGCGACCGCGCTATCATCGCGACCATGGCCTACACGTTCGCCCGCATCGGCGCGGTGATCGGCCTTGAAGTGCAGCATCTGTTCCGCCAGCAGCGCCGGATGTGGCTGCGGTTGAGTGAGAAGGGTGGCAAGTGCCGCGACGTGCCGTGCCACCATAAGCTGGAAGAATATCTCGCCGAATGGATTGAAGCGGCAGGCATTGGCGACGCTCCGCCAGCGCCGCTGTTTCAGATGTTCACCTGGGAGCAGAAGCCTGATCCAGCGGCGGTCGACCTGTCGACACCCGCACACGCCGACACACACGTGCGCAAGCGCATTCTGTCCGGCAATCCAATGACGCAATCGTTGACCTGGAAAATGCTGCGCCGTCGGGCCACGGCAGCGGGCATCGATACGAAAATCTGCAATCACACGTTCCGCGCGACCGGCATCACCGCGTACCTGAGCAACGGCGGCACCATCGAACGCGCCGCCCACATCGCCGGCCACCGATCAACGCGCACCACCCAACTCTACGACCGCCGCTCCGATGCAGTAACCCTCGACGAAATCGAGAAGATCCGGTTTGTGTGAGCAACCAGAAGATGCGCTCCACGCTGCACAACCCTAAACCGCAGCACGCCTTCGGCTTCACCCGCCATGATCAGTCTGCCATCGTGCTCGTGTCCGTCAATACGCGGCCTTGAAGCACCGAGTGTGAGGCGAGGGCAGAGCGACGGCCGGTATTGACCGCCACTGCGCGCGACGGCTTTGGCACTCTGTGGGCGGGACGGCAAGATGCTCCGCAGGGGGCGAACAGTAAGATTGCGTGGTTTGCTGCGGACGGCAGCACGCATCAACTGATGAAGCAGTCCGTCATCGACCGGGACCAACCCGCGCAGCGGTGCACACGAAACGCCGCTGGATCCCGATGATGAAGTCTCGGCTTGCGCGCCGTTTTTGGAGCGACGGCGAGGGGAGGCGGTCAGCTTCCCCGGTCGTCACCCCGGTCGCGCGGCGTGCCTTGTTCCAGGCCGCTCCGGCGGGCGATTTCAGCCCGCGCGGCGGTTGCCAGTTCGGCCGTGAAGCCGGGCTTGAACGCGCCATTCGTGCGGCCTTCGACTTCGGCGCGTGCGGCGTCAATCGTGGTCGGCCAATCAGTTCCGCTTCGATGACGCCGACCGGCAATGTCGGTGGCAGTGCCTCGATGCGGGTATCGAGGGCGCGGACATCCCGCTGCGCGGCGACCAGAACATCCACATGGGATTGATGGGCCGATGTCGCTGCACTCCGCGTCAGCGCCGCAAACCCCATGCCCGATGCCAGCGACAGTGCGACCACGGCGACCAGCATCAGCGAGGCACTGGCCGTCGCCATCCAAGCTCGCAGCATGATCGTTCGCCCGATGACGACTGGCAGCGCAGCCTTGGCAATATCGGCGGCGATGCTGAGGGCAGTCAGTAGCCCCACCTCAACCGGCGCGGGTTCCCATGAAAATAACGGCAGCCGCACCATAAACCGAACCGTTCGCGCGAAACATTTGCCGCATACTCTGTCGCGCCGTTATTTTCATGGGGTCCCCGTGCGGCCGAGTGACGATAGAAACAGCGCGTTCATGGTCGCCGAAACAGCGATGAAGATGATGGCCCCAAAGGCCATGCCGATTATGACAATCAGTTTCATGCCGTCGATCCCGGTTGGTTGCTGCCGAACACCGGAATAGACAGTCCAAAAAGCACCTGCCAGACATCAACTTGATGGAAACTTGATATCGACTTCTTTGCGGCCAGCCGGGCCACGCCGCTTCGCGGGACGACACGTCGAACGTGCCGGTCAGAGGATGGCGTCCAGCCCCTTGGTTCTAACCAGCGACAGCAGTTTCAGAGACGGTCCGCTTGGGCGCTTCACGTCGCGTTCCCAATCGCTCACCAGCTTGGTGCTGACGTTCAAATGCCGAGCGAACACGGCCTGACTGACGCCGGCCTGCTCACGCATCGCTTGAATTGCTTCGCCCGACATCTGCTCGATCTTGGTCAGGCAGAACGCATCGAAATCCCGCATCGTCTTTTTGTCGAGCGCGCCCAGCCGTTCGAGGCTCGCCGCCGTCTTATGCAGCACTTCGAGCCGCGTGTTGCGGTAATCACTTTGTTTGGTCTTAGGCATCGCACAGCACCTCCTTCAACTCGTCGCTGACAATCGCGTTCTCGATGGCGTCGGCAGTCATCGCCAGAAACGCCGCAGCCACGGTGCGCCAGAACGCGCGTTCGTCCGGATCGATGTTGCCGCGTTCGCTCTTGGCAAAGCCGTAGACGAACACGGTGCGTGACGCCGTCCGGTACGCCAACAACGTCCGGAAGCCGCCGGATCGTCCCTGCCCTGGTCGTGCCACCCGCTGCTTGATCAAGCCGCTCCCGAGGTCGGCATCAATCAGGCCACGTTCGGCGCGGTCGACGGCCTCGCACAACGCCGCGTCGTTGATACCCTCCCGTCGGGCGAACCGACCGAATTCTTTCGTTTTGTAGATCCGCACGTCATGCCCCCAGTTGCTCAGCTCTATCACACTGAGGGGGATACTTCAAGGTCCACTAACACCGCCGCTTTGCCCAGTGTCGCTGCCCCATTGCTAATTGCGCCTTGTGTAATTGGGCACTGCCGGTTCCGACGGTTGTTGCGCTGCGTCGCTGGCATGGGCGTCGTTCATTGGGCGGTTGATTTCCGCCAACATTGCGACCTCGTAAGTGTGCCTACCCTGTCACAGGATGCGCGTCTCTGGCTGACGCGACGGGCCGCACGCGCGCAAGCGCGCGCATGCAATGCGGCCCTGCTCAACGCAAAAATATGCGGGACCCACCATTATTTTTCGCGGTTGCGCACCCCGTGACTTCGCACCGGGCCCCGCGCCGGGCGGCGCAAGCGCGGCCGCCCTCAACCACGAAAAATAATCGTTTCCCCGCAATTTTTTCATTGCAGCCGACGCGCACCGTGTGACGGGCGGGTGGCACACGAGGTCGCCTTGGTGGCGGCTCTCGAACCAACCAACACAAGGGCTACAACCATGACCACGACACAATCGAACAAACCATCGCACCGCATTTATGCCGTGACTAAACGCGGCGAAAAATCCAACTGGGACGAAATCGGCGCGGCCTGGCCGCACAAAGACGGCAAGGGTTTTAATCTCAAACTCGATTATCTCCCGCTGAATGGTGGCGAACTATCGCTGCGCGTACCTCTGCCGAAAGACAATGCCGACGGTAGCAACGCCCCAGCACCTCAAGACGGCGAGGTGTAACATGGGATACGCAGCTCACAACTTCATCGGCGACGACCGTTACCTGATCCTCGACGATACCGACGAAGACGCCTCGCAAATCCTCACCGTCATCTGCGACGGGTACCGTCACAGCTCACGCGATTTCGACACCCTTCGGGCGTACCGCCCGGGAGGTGCCGAATGAACGGGGCGACCCACATCAGCATCGAGAGGCGCCGCTATGCGGCGCTGATCGAGGCGCTGAAATCCGCAGCCTTCGCCCTGAAGGCGGCCCGGATTTACCACTGCGGCCACACCGACAATTACGTCATCGCCAAGAACATCGACAGCCTGCTGGCAGAACCGCAAGAGGTGCGGTCATGACCGAACCCATCAAAACATTCCGGACGGTTCTGTACGCGAGCATTTTCTATGTCGAGGACATCGAGGCGACTTCGCAAGAAGCCGCCGAGGCCTGCATGCGGCAGCTCTGGGAAGAATGCAGCATCGAGCCGGATCGATGTGCGGAGGAGATCACCGGCATCGAGGCCAACCAACTGGAACCCCGAGAGGTGCACTCATGGGCGAACTGAAAACCTACGACGTCATCGTTGTGACCACGGACGAGTGGGCCGGAACCGTGCAGGCCACGTCCCGCTCCGCCGCCAGAAAACTGGCGGAGGCTGCGTTCAACGACGGTGAATTCCAACAATGCGGGGAAGAAATCGAACGCATCAAACTGAAGGAGATACGACCATGAACACCCAACTGAAAATGTACGCGGTGACGATTGCTGACACCGTGCGCTGGCACGCGGTGATCGCCGCTGTGTCCGAAGAAGAAGCATCGGATCGAGCGCGGCAGCTATTCGGCAGCGATGAACGCGAGACCGAATTTACCG
>JAYSVA010000553.1:0-2410 GCA_043718785.1 Hyphomicrobiaceae bacterium | reverse complement strand
GCGCGGTCAGCGTGATCTTGACGGTCATCGGATCGACGACTTCGACACTCTTGATCCACTTGGTGTAGGCGATGACGAAGGCCTTGGCCTTGGGGTAGAAGTTGGGCGAACTTTCGTCCCAGAACCGTTCAAAGTTGAACTTGACCGCAGCGGCATCAAACGGCGTGCCGTCGTGGAACGTGACACCATCGCGCAACGAGAACGTGTAAACCAGCCCGTCGTCCGAAATGGTCCAGGATTTGGCTAAACCCGGAACCAGCGCCGGAGTTACGGCGTTCGGGTCCGTCAGGTCTTCTTTCACCAGACCCTCAAAGATTTGGTATGTGATCTGATAAGTGCTCCATCCGCCCGTTGCGTGCGGATCGAGAATGTCGGTTTCGGCCGGCATGCCCCAGATCAGAGTTCCACCGGCCTGCGCAGCGCCCGTTCCTGCCGGGTTGAAAACAACCGCGGCCATCGACAGTGCCAGATATCCCGCAAGTTTGTATTTTGTCATCGCGTTCTCCCAAAACGCCGAAGCGCCATTGGCTTCGGAAGGTTGCCCATCTTCTTGCGCCGACAAAAAAGGCATCGGCGCAACCCAAATATTACAACAGATCACGCTGCTATCCGGCGTCCGAGGCGACGACGCAATTACCAGTGCCTCATGAACATACCACCGCCGTGGGACGAGTCTACGGCTTTCATCGACAAGACATCAATGAATCGTCATCAAATAGTCATCGATTAATTCTCGGGCAAAACCGGGAGCCCGAACGCCGGGCGTTCTTGGAATGGCCGACAGGTGCCGCCTTTTACAGCGAGGCCGCTGCCCGCGCGGCCTGATCGTAGTGCCCCGAAATAACCCGCATTTGGGTCGCGATTCTGGACAGCGCCTGTTGATCCAACCCCAACGTCTCGACCGACCGAACCAGCAGCGCTTCGCGGATTTCGTGGTATCGCTGGCAGACGCTGGCGCCCTGTTCAGTCGTCTCGATCAGCTTTTCCTTGCCCTGCATGCGGCTGGACACCAATTTAAGCCGCACGAGTTTCTTGATGGCATAGCTGACCACATGCGTATCCTCAATGTTAAGGACAAGACAAATATCGGCCAGACGCTTGGCCTTGCTGCGATGGTAGACGGTATGCAGCACCATGACATCGACAGGCGACATGTCCGAAACACCGGCGGTAGCCATGCAGCGCACGATCCAGCGGTCGAAGGCATGAGAAATCATGATGGCGCTGAATTCGAACTCGGACAGGGCCGGCATTGCGCCAGCCGCGAGATGGGCAGACGACACGACCGGTCCGCTGAACTCGGTTGCTTTGGCTTCCATCCACCCACCCCCCAACCACTCAGCCCCATGACGATTTTAAGGTGATTAACGAGCGCGTCGATTGTTGTCTATTGTCCTGTGTCAAAAGCCGGGAGCGGCGCTGCGGCTGCTGGTCGTGCAGGATGGCTGCAGCACTGTCAGAAAAAACAACCATGAAGCCGGTAACACCGCCGCGAAGCATCGTGCATGCATAACCACAGTTCCTTGAGCTACGAGCCCGAGATCATTCGCTCGGCGGTGATGCTTAACAGTCGGTTCCCGCTGTCGCGAGGCCCACCTTGAAAACGCATGTTGAAATGTCTAATTTATATAAATCAATACGTTACGCCAAACAGAAGGTTCGACTGCGGCCGCGTTTCCACCGCCATTTGTCGCTTCGGAACTGCAAGTCGCGCCAAAGCGGTGCAGGATTTCCATTCAATGTTATGCTCGACAGGCAGTGGACTGCGTTGTGCCGATCTCGCGGCAAATGGCTCTTTTCCAATCATCTTCCCCCAAATTTATGGACTGCCAAAAGCCAACGTCGGCACGACATCGGCGGCCAGCTACATGTCCCTGATGCGGCGGCGGGCAGCATGACCGAAGCGCCCCAAATCTTGTTGAACCACCGCCTCAAATCCCTGCGGCTGCCGACCGTTCTGCGAGAATACGGCAAGCTTGCCAAGCAGGCCGCGGCGGAAGGGCTGGACCATGTGCAGTTCCTGGCGCGGTTGATTGAATTGGAGATGCCCGGCGGCGAACGCCGCCAGATCATGATGTGCGGGCGTTCGCCGCCAGATCATGATGTGCGGGCGTTCGCCCGCTGGCGGGAACGCCGCATGATCGAGCGTCCCCTCTCGGGCCATTGTTGCACAATGCCCTGCCGGGCAACGGGATCAAGGCCGCCAAATTCCCCGCCGTCAAAAGCCCCCCTCTCGCGCCTGCAAGCATGCGCTGCCGGGCAACGGGACAGCTTTGACTTCAAGGCGATCCCGGCCCTGAACAAGATGCAGGTGCTGGAACTGGCGCGCTGCGAATGGCCTTACGGCCCCTCTCGATGATTGCAAACGCAATCATCTGCCGGGCAATGGATGCACGCATCGCCTACCGGC
>JAYSVA010000552.1:0-5222 GCA_043718785.1 Hyphomicrobiaceae bacterium | reverse complement strand
ACACCGGTACTGTCAGCCATGGGCACTGTGCACCGCACCGGCCCGCTCGGCTCTGGCCACGCCATGAAGGCGCTGAACAACTACGTGTCGTCGGCCGGTCTGATTGCCACGGCGGAAGCGTTGCTGATCGGCCAGAAATTCGGTCTCGACGGGGCCGTGATGACGAAGGTTCTCAACGCCTCGACCGGTCGCAATAACACCACCGAGAACAAGGCTGAGCGTTACATGCTCAACGGCGCGTTCAACTCCGGCTTCGCCCTGGCGCTGATGGAAAAAGACGTCGGCATGGCCCAGCAGCTAGCAGAAGCCCTCAAGATGAACGCCGGCGAGCTGGAGTTCGTCTCGGCGTATCTCACCAAAGCGCTGAAAGCACTCGGCCCTGACGCCGACCACACCGCCGTGTACGCATTTGCCGAAAAGAAGAAATAAGGTCAAACCGCTGCCTCGAGCTGTTTTTCCAGCTCGAGTTCTTCGGCGGTCTTGGGCTGGGTGAAGTCGCCTTCTTTGACGAGGCGGCTGAACAATCCGCCCAGCGCCACGAGCTGGTTGAACGTGCCACGCTCGACAATTTTGCCGTGATCAAACACCAAGATGGTATCGGCATTGGCCACCGTCGACAGGCGGTGGGCGATGATAAACGTTGTCCGGCCCAGACGCAGCGTGTCGAGGGCCCGTTTGATCTTACCTTCGGTTTCGGTATCGAGCGCGCTGGTGGCTTCGTCCAGGATTAGGATCGGCGCGCTTTTGAGAATCGCGCGAGCCAAAGCGATGCGCTGGCGCTCGCCGCCGGACAGACCCACCCCGCGTTCACCCGCGACGAACGCGTAGCCATCAGTCTTGCGCAGAATGAACTCATGCGCTTCAGCAAGACGAGCCGCGCCCTCGACCTCGGCGTCAGTCGCATCGGGACGGCCAATGCGAATGTTCTCAGCAATCGAGCGATTGAACAGGCCGGCATCCTGGAACACCACTGCAATCGTCCGCCGTAAGCTGTCGAGCGTGATATCGCGGATATCCCGGCCATCAACGGTAATGCGGCCCTGATCGGGATCGCGCAGGCGCTGCAGGAGGGCCAGTGTCGTCGTTTTACCGGAACCTGTGGGACCGACAAGCGCAATGGTCTGGCCGGGTTTTGCCTCAAAATCGAGACCGAACACGCCTTGGTCGCTGGCTCCGTAGCGGAAGCTGGTGCCGTCATAGACTACGTGCCCCTTGGCCGCTGTGAGATCCGTCGCGGACGGGCGCTCAACAATGGCCGTGCTTGCGTCCAGCAGCCCGAAGAACGACCGCAGCGTTGGCGCTTGCATGAACACGCGGGCGACAAAACCCGAGAGTTGGTCAAGTTTGCCGATCAGCAGCTGGGCGAACCCGACGAACGCGACGATTTCACCGACTGTGACTTCACCGCGTGACGCCAGCACCGAGCCGAGACCGAGTACCGCCACCATCGCGATGGTCGAGGCGGCTTTCGTCAGCACAGTTAGGAGGCCCCACCACGTCAGCACCGGATACTGCGCCGACAGCAGCTGACCCATCATGCCGCGCAGCGCCGACGCCTCGGCCTGCAAGCGAGCATAACTCTGCACCACTGTGACGTTGCCTAGAACATCGCCAACGCGGCCCGACACTTCCATGTGGTAGCGTTCAACCGCCGCTTGCCCGCCCGACGTCCGGTTGACGACGATGGCGTTGAGTACCGCATAGATCGTCGCCAGGACCCCCAGCAATGCCGCCAGCCGCCAATCCATGTAGATGGCGGTTGGTACCAGCACCACGATCGACACAACGGCGGCCAACTGCTCGCGCAAGAACGATAGCCACGTACCAAACAGCGTGTCAGTGCCCGCAAGAATGGTGCGGACCACCGCCCCCGAGCCTTTTTCAGCGTGGTAGCTGATCGGCAACGTAATCGCGCGATCAAAGGCGTTACCCATGGCTGCAAGGCGCTGGCGATGGGCCAGCCGATCCGCAAACACCGCGACGATGACGCTGCCAAAAATTCCGAAGATGCCCAACCCGGCCCACAGCGCGATCATCGGGTAGGCTTGCTCACCCTTGGCGAGGGCATCAACGACCCAGCCGAACAGCTTTGGCTCCGCCACCTGCACTAAGGCAATACAGCTATTGGCAAGCGCCAGCCACAGGGCAATCCACTTTTCCGACGCCAACATACCCAGCGCACGGACGTACGTTTTGAACAGAATCATCGCGTCTGGTCTCTTGGGCGTCGGGTCTCTTGCGGGTCACGAACTCGTTGTCACGATAGTGTTGCCCTCATGACAGCAACGATGTGGCCATTATTCGTCGTAAAACAGGCCGGAGACGCTTTCCTCGCGTGCGGTACGGGCAATGGCGCGGCCAATCAGCGGCGCAATCGAGAGCACGCGAATATTTTTGGCTGATTTGACCACTTCGGTCGGTTGGATCGAATCCGTGATGACTAAGCTCTTGAGACTTGAATTCTGGATCCGGGCGACGGCACCACCGGAGAGCACCCCGTGGGTGATGTAGGCCATCACTTCAGTAGCCCCCTCGCGCATGAGAATATCGGAGGCGTTGCACAGCGTGCCACCACTGTCGACGATATCGTCGACCAAGATGCACCGCTTGCCGCGGACATCGCCGATGACGTTCATCACTTCGCTCTCACCGGCGCGTTCACGACGCTTGTCGCAGATCGCGATCGGCGCGCCGATGCGTTTGGCGAGAGCTCGGGCGCGCACGACGCCGCCGACGTCGGGGGAGATGACAACAATATTGCCCAATTCGAAACGGGCCTTGATGTCTTTCACCATCGTCGGTGCGGCAAACAGGTTGTCCGTGGGGATATCGAAAAAGCCCTGGATCTGGCCTGCGTGCAGATCCAGCGTCAATACGCGGTCAGTGCCAGCGCGCTCGATCATATTGGCAACGAGCTTGGCCGAGATTGGTGTCCGCGGACCAGGCTTACGGTCCTGCCGAGCATAGCCGAAGTAGGGCATAACCGCCGTTACCCGCCGAGCGGATGCCCGCTTCAGCGCGTCAATCAAAATCAGCAGCTCCATAAGATTATCATTGGCCGGGAATGAGGTGGACTGGACCACGTAACAGTCCTTGCCGCGCACATTTTCCTGGATCTCGACGAAGATCTCCATATCGGCGAACCGCCGACACACGCCCTTGGTGACGTCAACTCTCAGGACCTTGGAAATCTCCTCGGACAGCGGCCGGTTGCCGTTGCCCGACACCAGCTCGATTTTGACGCCTCCGAGCAGATCGCCAAGATCTTCGATGTAGTTGCTGCTCATCGGACCTGCTCAAGTTGATCGCTGTCGATTTGTAATACCGGGACCGTTAGTCAACCCCAGGAAACCCAGACTTGGCCGCCACTTAGCAACTGGATCACTGCGAGTAAACCCGCCAAGCCACGCGACTACGACGAATATGTGAATTGGCCACAGGTCGGTCCACTCACCTGCGCGAATCAGTTACCGCATGCCGTTCAGCCTCTAGGCATGGCTTAAAGCAGGACATCCATGAACATAAGCTGCAAACAGTTCGCGCTTGGCGTGTCGCGATCTGTCATCGTCGGCGGTCTGTTAATTGCCGCTGCATACCCGGTCGCAGCTCAGGACATCAGCTGGCTCTTGGACAGTCAGGCCAGCGTGCTCGAGAAGCCTTGGGCGCTCGGTGTCAAGCCACAGTCCGGATGGCGCCTTGAAGTCATGAAGCCAGGATTTACCCCGGCTGTGATCAACCGCAGCTGGCCTGCCACCGTACATCTGGCCAAACCGAAAGCGCCGCGAACAACGGCCGCCCTCACACCCGTCGCCTATACGCCGTACAACCCGCCTGACACGACTGGGATCGCTTCGTTTTACTGGCAAGACCAAATGACGGCTTCCGGAGAGCGCTTTGACAAGCGGGCGATGACTGCCGCACACAAAACCCTGCCCATGCACACGCGCGTCCGCGTCACGCGCCTAGATACTGGCCGCAGCGTCATCGTCCGGATCAATGACCGTGGCCCCTACAAGCCCGGCCGCATCATTGACCTCTCCGATGCTGCAGCGGAAGTTCTGGGCATGCGGATGATGGGCTTAGCGCAAGTGAAAGTCGACGTGATCCGATAACGCTCAGGCGCTGCGTTTCTGGTGCAAGCTGGCACGTGCATCGGCCATCAAAAGGCGCATGCGCTGAACGCTGGCGTGGAGACCACCGAAAATCGCCTCGCCAATCAGGAAATGACCGATGTTCAGCTCGACGATCTCGGGAATCCGGGCAACCGCCGCCACCGTGTTGTAGGTCAATCCATGCCCAGCATGGACTTCCAGACCCGCCGCTGCCGCTAAACAGGCCCCCCGCTCAATCCGCTCCACGTCATGCGCAACCGCTTTGGCGTCCGCCTCCAGCGCCGCCTCGCAATAGCGTCCGGTGTGCAACTCGACGATGTCGGCACCAACTTTGGCCGAGGCTTCAATTTGTGCGGGATCTGCCTCGATAAACAGCGACACGCGAATGCCCGCCTGCTTCAGCCGCGCGATAAACGGCGTCAGATGAGCAGCGCCCCCGACGATATCCAACCCGCCTTCCGTCGTCCGCTCTTCGCGCTTTTCTGGCACCAAGCAACAGGCGTGCGGCACATGCTTCAGGGCGATCGCCTGCATCTCCGCCGTCGCCGCCATTTCGAAGTTCAGCGGCCGCGTCAACTCAGCCTTGAGTCTGGCAATATCGTGATCCGAAATATGACGGCGGTCTTCGCGGAGGTGCGCGGTAATGCCATCAGCACCGGCCTCAATCGCCAGATGTGCCGCCCGCAGAGGGTCGGGGTGGCGACCTCCACGCGCATTGCGGATCGTCGCGACGTGGTCAATGTTTACGCCAAGGCGCTGGTAAGAAGGGATCATTGCTGGGGTCATGGGAGCCGTGGCGACAGAGGTTGCTTCAGAGGTTAGTATAACAACGCTGCAACCGCTTGCGTAGACCTTTCATCATAGATACCTGATGCCGTTGAGGCTCAACCTACGGAGACACCGGCCCCTTTCGGGACCGGTGTTCATTATGTTCAGCTAATGCGGCATTTAGCGGATCGGCGGAGCGTACTGCAGGCCGCCCTGGCCCCAGAGACGGTTGGAGCCGCGCTCGATGTTAATGTTAGTTTTTGGGCCGAAGTAGCGATCATAGATCTCGCCGTAATTGCCAACTTTCTTGACGATCTGATAGGCCCAGTCGTTGTTGACGCC
>JAYSVA010000551.1:0-5228 GCA_043718785.1 Hyphomicrobiaceae bacterium | reverse complement strand
CGGCGAAGCCAGGCGAAGGCCGGAGCATCCAGGTTAGCGCTGCGGTCGGCGGCTTCTTCACCGGGGGCCACCAATTCCCAGCCCTCGGCACCCAGCTGCTCCTGCGGCTGGAAGCGGCGCTTGTAGTCCATCTTCGGCGATCCTTTCACCCAGTAGCCGAGATACAGGAAGTCCAACCGATTGCGCCGCACATGCTCGATATGCTCAAGGATCATGTAACTGCCGAGGCTGCGCTCGGTTTCGTCACAGTCATAGAAGCTGTAGACCATCGACACGCCATCCGACACGCGGTCACACAGCGCCACGCCAACCAGCGGGCCAGGTCGCCCAGCGGCACGAGGATTGAGTGCCGACATCGACGGTTTCAGTCGATACTCGGTGATGAACGTGCCGGGCAGGCCATCCTCCACCATGACAGCGAAATCCGGGATGCTCATATCGGCCATACCGCCGTCGGCGTGGCGGCTTTCGATGTAGCTGCGGAACAGTGCGTACTGCTCGGCCGTCGGCTTGGCGGGCACGCGTGTGGCGACGATATCGGCGTTACGCTCCATTACCCGACGAAACGAGCGTTTCAGATCGAACGTTTCCACCGGCACCCGCGTCGAAACGCAGGCATTGCAGGACTCGCAGTACGGCATGTAGGCGATGCTTTGACTGCGCCGAAACCCGCCGCGCAGCAGATCATCGATGTCTCCCGGCGGCTTGTCGTGGGTCAGGTGGGTGAACAGCTTGCGTTCCAGCCGCCCCTCCAGATACGGACAGGCCTGAGCCGTCGTCACGTAAAACTCCGGAAACGACTTGGGATGCTCACTCATACTCGAACTCCGGACCATCGGCCTTTACCCATAGCGGAAGCCAGCGCCCGCGAGAAGTGCCTGTCCGTGCTGGCTCGGATGCAAAATGTGCGCCGGGCGATGTTTTGCGTGGGCTGATGCGGTTCTCCCCTGCCCTTAGCACGGCCGTTTTAAGGGCGGGGGCGGAACCTGGGCATCAGCCCACGACTATTCACGATGGCAAAGAGCCAGCACGTGCGTGTGGGCTGCCCACTGTCCCGGTGCCTGCGTCCGATGCGTGGCCACGCACCTGTCGCGGGTTAGAACACTGGAAGGGCCGGGGATGGGGGGCTGTGTTCGACCGCGCACAACACCCCCCACCTCGCACGGCAAAATCGATTTTTGTGAAGGACAAAAATCGAACCGCGCTGTCCTCCCCGCAAGGGGACCCGCGAGGGGGGAGGATGCGAAACCCGCTAACCTATCGCAACTTGACGTTCATGCGATCGCCCTGACCACGCCTGATCGTGCTCTATGCGCGTGCTGTTTGCTGTGCTAGCGCCTTGCGGCGTCGCGTACGTCTGATTCGCGTTGTATCCCCCACAAGCTTGGTTTTCACGTTGGTTTTCCGGTCACCGCTCGTGCTCGACCGTCTGAGCCAGCCGTATCGCCAGTAGCCGCGCGTTCAATGGTCCAACCCTGTGCTCACTTAGGATACTTCGATGAAACGTTTCTTGGCTGCAACGGCGCTATCAGCTGCGGCGCTGCTGATGCCGGTTCAGGCGCAGGCATTCTGCGGATTCTATGTCGCCAAGGCCGACGCGAAACTGTTCAATAAGGCTTCGAAGGTGGTGGTGGCGCGCACGGGCTTGCAGTCGACCATCACGATGGCCAGCGACTATCAGGGCGACCCGAAAGAATTCGCGCTGGTGGTGCCGGTGCCAGCGCTCATCCAGAAAGACCAAATCACCGTTGCCGACAGTGCCGCCATCGATCATCTCGATGCGTACACGGCCCCTCGACTGGTCGAGTATTTCGATCCGGACCCGTGCGCACCAGACTTGATGATCGGCAAACGGAAGAAGGGCGTGACTCCGATTGCAGCGGCTTCGGCGCACGCGGCGCCAAAACTAGCTGCCACCTTTGGCGTTAAAGTCGAAGCGAAGTACACGGTCGGCGAGTACGACATCGCCATTCTGTCAGCGACACAGAGCCATGGGCTGACGGCCTACCTCAACCAGGAAGGCTACAAGGTTCCCGACAGCGCCGCGCCAGTGTTGGCGTCCTACATCAAGCAGGACATGAAGTTCTTCGTCGCCAAGGTGAACCTGAAAGAGCTGGCCAAGGTCAACCCGAAGCCGCAGACCAAGGCGATCCCGAAGGACCCGGTCAAAGCGGAAGCGCAGTATCTCCGCCCCATTCAGGTCAGCGTCGCGTCTTATAAATTCATGCTGCCGATCCGGCTCGGCATGGTCAATGCCGATGGTCCGCAGGACATGATCGTCATGCTGCTGACCGAAAAGGGCCGCGTCGAGACCACCAACTACAAGACGCTGAAAATCCCGTCGAACATGGATATCCCGATCTACACCAAGAAGGATTTCGGCAGCTTCTATCGTGCCATGTTCGCCGAGCGGGTCAGACAAGACGGCGGCAAGGCGGTCTACCTCGAATACGCCTGGGACATGGGCTGGTGCGATCCGTGCGCCGCCGATCCGGTGCCGAACGACAAGCTCGCCAGCCTCGGCGTGTCTTGGATTGACCCAACACCGGAGCCAGAGGCAGCGCCGCTGACCGCCGGCCAACCGGACCAACAGGGCACCCCAGCAACCATGCCGCGCCGGGGCGTCGCCTCCCCGGTGTTCGTCACGCGCCTGCACGTGCGTTATGACGCCGAGAGCTTCCCCGAAGACCTGATATTCCGCGAAACCACCGACCGCTCGAACTATCAGGGCCGCTTCGTGCTGCGCCATCCGTTCCCCAACAAGAATTCATCCAGCTCCGTCTCATACTGTCCGCAGCTGGCCGGCTACATCCACACACTCGCACCCCGCTTCGCGCAGGAAGCCAGCACCCTCGCCAAACTGACCGGCTGGGACATGCCCACGATCAAAAATAGCATGAGCGCGAATGGGCAAAGGTGGAGCGACGGCGTGGAGTGATGGCGGGGGGGCCGCCGGGGGCCCGCCCCCTCACCTCACCGGCTGGGACCTGGACACCGTTCGCGCTCATGCTCTTTTTGATGGGCAGAAGGTGGAGTGTTGGGGCCAGGAGGGCGCCATCCTACGAAATTACAACCCCTTTGATCGGTACGAACCATGCCGCGATCTCAGCTAGGCGGCGCTGCTGAGGCTTTGAGAACCTGCCCCAAACTTCACCGTGGTATGGATTGTGAGGTAGCGGATCGCTACCAATCATAAAGCCTTCATCGCGGAGAGCGCCAGCTTCAAATCGAACTGATCCCATCCATCTGGGAGACGTCACATAAGCCAACGGATCGTATCCCGCTGCTTCGATCAATTTTTGGAGATCGACGGACATTCCACCGTTTTGCCCAGACGATGCCTTATAGGCGATTGATGAAATTCGGCGACCTCCAGTCTTCGGATCATCAACCAACTGTTGATCCGAAATTCGGCGAATCACTCCATCCGAAACAGCGATTCCATCGTTGTCGTGTGGTACGACGTCCCCTTGTTCGTCACGCGGCGGCGGCTGTAGTGGCAAGCGGAGTCTCCGTCACATCTTTGACCCACGCAGCAACAACAGTAAAATCGTTCGTCAGGGTCCGATGCTCACCATCCGACTCGCCGCCCACCATAGCACGCCACGCGTGCACACGAAATGGCAACAACACGTGCAACTCAATATCACCGGTTAGTGTGTGCCACTCGATCTGGAGATCACCTTCGGCGCCAGGTACAATTTGAGGTGCTGGCACATTTGCACCGCAAACGTAGTCGAGTAATTGAAGCGCAAAATTTGCATTGAGAAATGTTACAGGTTGGCCGCAATATCCATCCCAGCCGGTGGGTAGCCGCATCAAACATTCAAGTCGTGCGGCCACGACTTTACGCCATTCATGAACTGGCTGTTGAATAATCAGTCGTGCCGATTCATTTGGAATGGATACAACATTCGAAGAAAATGCGGAAGTTCCCTGCCCTGAATTTTTCATGTGCTTCGGCCCCATTTCTTATGAGCATCAGGAGTTGTAAGCTCAGCAAACTTGGTAACAATCAATTTTCTACCGCTCTTAATCGCCTGCAATGCCGAATTGATATCACTGCCGCTTGGAGCAACCCGCACCGTTAGATTGAAACCAATCAACTTTCTTCCATTGGCGGACGGTCCCGTTGACGCTTCACAAATCAATCGCCCGATGGGATTGTTATCTGCGCCCAGGATAATCTCGCGAAATCCGACTGAAAAGTCTTCAACCGAGGTATCGAAGTCAACGAAGCGCAACCAGTCAGACGCCTTCAAGGGTGACTGCGAATCATCCACAAGATGATTCATATAAGAAATCTCGCACTGATTGATAGACAGAACTTGTGGAGCGACAGTTCCGAAGTACTGCTCTAATTTCTTCAGCTCCGCTTCAAAAAGCGTAATCATACGCTCGAAACGCGGGTACACGCCTCCTGAGCCCTCAATTTTGCGCCAATTGTGCAAGAGCCGATCAGGCTGAAACTGAATAAGCTCATCGCCATTCAGTTTTTTGAACCAAAACCGGTCATGCACAGCACCTGTTGTAAAACTGAATGCTCCGATTCCCGGCTGTGGGAGACCGAACATCTCGAATGCCGGTGGAATCGCTTGAAGCTCCTGTGGGACCGGATAAACTTCGCGAAAAAGATTCCAGACGTCGCCGGCTAGCAGCTGGTGATAGCCCTTTGGTTGCGCAAACTGGACCCCAAGAACCACCTCATTTAGTGGTGGATCGCTGAAGTCAGGTAAATCAGAAGGTCGAGTTTCTTGTGGCACGGTGCGCCTCTGCTTCCACCGGTTGGTGGAAAAGCTGTCAAAGTAGTCTACGCCACAATGATAGCTAGTTGAAGCGGTGTTAAGGCGGCGTTAAGCCGCCTCAACAATTATTCATCCTTCGGCTTGGGCACGCTTGGTACGGTGCCGCTCGCCCGTTTTCTTGGGCTGGCTAAGGCTTTGCGGGTCGGCGCGGTGTCGATCAGCACTTTTTCTGGCAGATCATCATCTTCGTCCTCCTCTTTGGACTTACCCTTCTTGGGTTCGCCCGCGATGATTTCGAAGCCGATCTTGGCCTCTTCGCCCTTGCCGGTGACCAGCACTTTGACGGTGCCGCCATGCTCCAGCTTGCCGAACAGCAGCTCATCTGCCAACGGCTTCTTGATGTGCTCCTGGATCACGCGGCCCAACGGACGCGCGCCGAATTTCTCGTCGTAGCCCTTCTCGGCCAGCCATTTCGCTGCGCCA
>JAYSVA010000056.1:0-4552 GCA_043718785.1 Hyphomicrobiaceae bacterium | reverse complement strand
GCAAGACGCCATACGTCACCGGCAACGAAGCCGCCCGTGTGCTCGACGCCATCACCGGCACCAAGCCGGTTGATCTGCGTGACCGCGCCCTGATCGCGCTGATGACCTACACGCTGGCACGGGTCTCGGCGGCGGTCGGCATGACCGTCCGTGACGTGTTCGTGCAGGGCAACCGCCGCTATGTCCGGCTCAATGAGAAAGGCGGCAAGGAGCTGGTGATGCCGTGCCATCACGAACTTGAAGACTATCTGGTTGCCTACATCGAGGCCGCCGGTCTGGCGGGCCAGCCGGACACGCCGCTGTTCCGCGCCACCGACAACAAGACGCGCAAGCTCGGCGGTAACGGCCTGACCCGTATGAAAGCCTGGGAGATGGTCCAGCGCCGGGCGGTTGATGCCGGGCTCGACACGCACGCCTGCAACCACACCTTCCGGGCGACGGGCATCACGACGTTCCTGGAAAACGGCGGAGAGTTGTCCAAGGCCCGCGACATGGCCGGGCATGCCTCGATCCGCACCACCCAGCTCTATGACCGCCGCTCCCGCGCCGTGAAGCTCGATGACATCGTGCTGATCAACCTGCGGGCGAAAGTGAAGGAGTGAGGCGTCACAACCGCGGTTTGGCCGCCGACGGCAATTCTGCTACTGTTTATCGTCGCATGGAGAATGATCATGACTGCCACGGCCCTTAAACGTCCGAGAACCAAAGCCGCAGTTCCGGTTGACGGCGACCGCCCGGATCGCTGCGACACGGCTGTTGCGCTGCGCCGTCAACTTCGCGCGAACTCATTGGCCGACAGCGCCTTAGAAGACAGCTACCCCGACCCGGCAACGGCGGATATTCATGACCAATGGGTCAACGGCGACATTACCAGCGCCGAGCGGATCGCCAAATTGAACGATTTTTATCGCCTCAAGCATCCGAGCGCACCTCGTGGCTGATAACTACATTCAGCGTAATGGAACGTTGAAGAACCTCATCGGCATTGACTCACCCGACGATCTGGCAACAGCCGAAGGCGACTACGTTCCGGCTCGCCGCGAAGAATGGGACGCTGGACAAGTCAGCAAGCCGCCAGCCTTCGACGAAGCCTACCTTAGAGCGCTTCACAAGCATCTCTTTCAGGACATTTTCGAATGGGCTGGCCGCACCCGCGACGAACCCGTTCGCTTGTCTGACGGCACCACCGCGCAAATGCCGGTAATGTACAAACCCGGCAGCAAACCCTTCCTGATGGGGCCATTCATCAAGCCCGAGCTGACCGCGCTGTTCACCGGTTTGAAGGCCGACAAGTATCTGAAAGGCCTCGACCGCGACGCCTTCGCCAACAAGGCCGCTGACGTCTTCACGTGGCTGAACACGATCCATCCCTTCCGTGAGGGCAACGGACGCACCCAACGCACGTTGATCTGTGACATCGCCATCGCCGCAGGCCACACGCTCGATTTCTCGGTCGTATCCAGCGAACGCAACATCGACGTATCGATCCGTTCCGGCGACGGAGACCTGGAGGCGATGCGCCGCCTGTTCCGCGAGATCGCCACGCCGGAGCGCGTTGAAGCACTCCGCTTTGCCCAGCAGTCTCTTGCCCGGAACAATTTCCCATGGCGCGACCGATACATCGCAACCACAGAGCCAGGGCACCACTATGAACAGGTGACGCTGGTCGGCGTCGCCGGTAACCAGTTCATGGCCCGAACCGACAAGCAGATCCTGGTCGGCTGGAAAGCCGATCTGCCGCCGACGCTTCCGGAGACGGGCAAAACGTTCTCGTTCACAGCCACCGCGCCGTCATCCGATATTGATTACTAACCGCAAACCCCTTGTTTCAATAGACTCTAGGTCTATTCGCCTCACAACGGAAACAACGTCTATGAGACGCTGAATGCCTACTTTCAGGCCATTGCTGAGACGCCTCGCAAGGGCACGCCCTATTGAGACGCGCAGGGCAGAAAAGATGGCTCCAGCGACGACGTTGCAAATACGCAGGTTTTTGCAACACGCAGACGCAAAAAAACCCGTCGTGCAGGTGGCGGTTTTTCACTTTCGGGATATGCTTGGGATCGAGGACAGCGAGCATGGCAGCGAAACATCTGGTCGAAAAAATCCGCGAGATGGCCGACGCCGTCGAGCAGCATCCTTCGCACCGTGGCGTATTGTCGACAGGCGAGCGGATTGCGGTCGCTATCGTGCTGAGGCGAATGGACTGGTTGCGGGAAGGCGGCTTTCAGGATGCCGACGCTGCCCGCGACAGGCTCGGCGATGATTGGGCGCTTGCGTGCCAGGCGGTGATCAGGATGCGCGCGGCGGCGCGGCTGCGCGTGGTTGAAAATTAAGCGGCTTGGTGATGGAAGAGGTTCGAGCTGGAGTGATTATGCAACTCAAGCGTCTACTATCCGGCGACCTGGCGGGTTATCGCAACGCCACAGGATCAACCTGCGCTTCGATCCCTTTGGCAGCGGGAATTAAGTCTCCGCGCTGCCAACTCAACCCTGCATCTCCAGCTCCCCGGCCTTTGCGACGATGCCTGTGCCGCGCTCGAACAGCGTGACGGCTTTGGGGGGCAGGGTCGCATCCGGGGCCAGCACGAAATTCGCATGCTGCTTGAGAAACGCGCTCGCGCCGCACCCCGGCACACGGCACTCCGGCTTGCCTTTGGGGCATGTGCCATACCAGCAAAGTCGGCCGAGATAATGCCCATCCCCTGGTGACAGGAAGAACATGTCGACTTGGTGATGGGCGACGCCGATGTTGTCGGTCTCGAGCAGCCGATTGAGGCTAAGCGCACGGGCGCGGCCGATCTCCTTGAGCCGATCCGTCGTATCGATCCAGACGGCGAGATCGACATCTTTGCACTCGTGATACACCTCGATGCCGTCGCGCGCGAACTCGGAGAACCTGGGAACCTCGCGCACCAGCGGGCGCGCGACCGACCCGAACAGCGCAATCCGGACGATTTCAGGGAACTCGCACAGCGCCCGCACAACGGCATCCGCCGCATGGCGGAAATCGTGCTGCCGCTTCAGCATGCAGCGGTTCTGCTCGGCAATCTTTGTGGCTGATGGACGGCTCGGCATGACGGGACACATCGTTGATCGGCGTCGGATTATAGGACATCAATGGGTTTGAATAGCAACGGGCGACGACAGGTGCCAGCCACGATGATCACCACGCCGCGGTTTACCGCCGACGACCTGACCACCCTGCAGATCCATGTTGTGATCGACGGACTCGAGCCGCCGGTCTGGCGGCGGCTCGTGGTGCCCGTCCACTTCACTTTGGCCCAGCTCCATCGTATATTGCAGGCGGCCTTTGGCTGGACCGACAGCCACCTGCATCAGTTCAAAATTGGCGGCCTGCGCTATGGCGATGCCGAACTCATGGACGCCGAGCGGATCGACGAGCTCGAGCCCCGCACGTTCGACGCCATGCGCGTGCGGCTCAAGGATTTCAGCCTCTATGGCGGCGAGACCGTCACGTTCACCTACATCTACGATTTTGGAGACAACTGGGTGCATCGCGTGACGCTCGAAAAGGTGCTCGTCGCGAGGCCCGCGCCGAAGAAAGCCTCCTGCATCGAAGGCGCGCGCTGCGGCCCGCCCGAGGACGTCGGCGGCCCGCATGGATACCTGAAATTACTGCGTGTACTGCTGACGCCAGGTGCCGATGAGATGGAGGAGCAGCAGGATCTCAAGCGCTGGATCGGCGGCAAATTCGACCCGGAGAGGTTCGATCTGGCCAAGACGGAGAAAGCCGTGCGCGGCGCCCTGCGCCGACACCCGCGAGGCTACCCCTGACAGGCGGGTCGGCGGCCTGTCCGGCCTCAACCACGGCTGATTGACAAGTGCTACCAGGGGGTGTCCATGCGTGAGCTGATTGAGAATGAGCTGCGGCTGTCTGCGGCGGTGGTCCTGGCTGGCGAGGAAGTGGTGCCGCGCTTCCGCATCGAGGTCGCGGGCGAAGCCGCCTACATGCTGTTCGTGCCGCTGCCCGACGATCTCCCGCAACGGCAATGGCGGCTGGCGCTCGTCTCGGCATTCATGGCCTGGAAGGGAGCGCATGCGTTCGTAATGTCAACGGAACTGACAACACCGGATGCAGCGGCATCCGTGGCGGTCAGCCAGTCTGGCGTGCTGGCTGGAATACGGATGATCGAACGCCGACCGCTGGCGGTAGGTGACGTGGAGTGGCTGTCGCGCGACCAGGTGGATGACGAGGTGCCAGCTCTGTTGCCGCGCCGGTCGGCGCAGGTTTCGGCCGCTATGCTAACTGATCTGCAGCGGGTGTTTGGGCCCCAGGGTGAATTCAAAACTGAACGGGCACAGTGATCATCATTGCCAGCGTGCTACCCGCCGGTGTCGTCAGCGACATCAGATAGTGGCCTAGACCCAACACTCGTGTCACCAGCCGCCATTTGGGGTCACCTCAAGGTTTGTGCGCTGACACACGCTAAGTAAGCATCCGGCCAAGGCCACAGGTGGTGGCCTTCAGGCTCGCTGAGTGAGCGTCCAGTTCCAGGGCAGCAGCTCGGTGACGCGGCGGGCCGGGTGGT
>JAYSVA010000550.1:0-5240 GCA_043718785.1 Hyphomicrobiaceae bacterium | reverse complement strand
CTCCCGCCACGTTGGCCCGCGCTCCCATGCTTCCTGCCAAGCGGCAGAGAGATCGACAGCACGCTTGACGTGCATCGCGTCAATCAGGCTGGCGACCTGCATCACGTCTTTGTCGATCTTGCTGGAGTCGGCGCGGCGACGCTCGGACACGATGAGCTTGTGGATCGCGTAGCGCTCAGGCGCCGGGATCGTCACGGGAACCGCCGCCTCGTGCAGGATCACGGACTTGATCGGATCGCGGATTAAGAAGTCGAGAAACCGGAGTGGTTCGGCCGATACGCCGCCAAGCGCGCCCATCGGGGCGGGTTTCCCGGTATAGTCGTCACTGCCACGATTGGGCGTGAGGAACTCGACTTTATACTTGTCCCGGTTGGTGAACGCTGTAGCCGCCAATCCGCCCGTGACATGGGGAACGGGGCCGAAAGTCGGATCAACGACACGCAACACATCCAGGACCGACGGGATGGCGTCGTCGATCATATTGGCGATGGCAAAAAATTGAGCAAAATCTGCATCTTGCGTGCGGATCGCAACGTTGGGCAAAACGACACCCAGAATGCCAGAGTAGCATTGATACGCGGTCGTGCCGATGAGCACGCCCCGAAGCCGGAAGAATCCAGCCCGGCATAGCGCTGCCACGACTTCGCCGCTGATGTAGTCGGTCGCGACCAGCCCGGCCGCGATCAATGATCTGACGATCTGCCGCCGCTGATCGAAGTCGTTCTTCAGGTCTTCGAACCGGGCGACGCGATCCGATATCTCCTTGTCGGTGACGGGGCCGACGTACTTGTTGGTGACGGTTTTGCCTTCACGGCGCGACCAGTACCAGTAGAACTTGTTGTGCCGTTTCATCTTTTTGAAGCTGCCGTGCGGATCAAACTGCTCGGTAAAGTCCGCGTCGTGCGTCCGTTGCTCTAGGTCCGCAAACAGCGTTTGAACAGACAATGTGATCGTTTTCACTGCTGACGCCTCCGATCTTGTTCTACAATTTTGAAATGTAGAGCAAGGCGATATTATCACAGAATCCTTGCTCTACAAATGGGAAATGTAGAGCAAGCCATCTCACCCCTACCGATCACGCACTCCCGGAGCCTAGCATGTACAACCACCCCGGCGTTAAGACGGACCAGTCACGCATGGCCGTGCCGGATCAGATGCGGGCGTGGGTGCTTGGCGATCCGGAGCAGCTGATCTTCACCGGCACGCGTGACGCCCGGCTGGAGTAAGGCCGCAAGCTCGGCGCGGACTACGTCATCGAATGCTCCGGTGCGCCCGATGCCATCAACGAAGCCGCGCGGATGTGCAATCGTGGCGGCAAGATCTGCTTAGCTGCGTTCCCGCATGACCCGGCGCTGATCGATGTCGGGCATATCGTCCGCAACAACATCTACCTGTTCGGCATCCGTGGCGAAGGCAAAAGCGCCACCCTCCGCGCCGAAGCTTTTATGCGCGAGAAGCGCTTCGACGCGACACTGATCCACACCCACACCTTCCCACTCGACCAACTGCCCGAGGCGCTGCGCTACGCCCGCGACCGCGTCGAAGACGCGATTAAGGTGGTGGTGAAGATGCGGGGCGCGGCTTAGGGGGCGTTGCCCAGTCGATGGCGCGCGTTCAATCGCGGCTTTCCCGATAGAGCCCGAGTTTCTCCTGGGCGCTGCGGTCGGAGAAGGTGAACAGCATCGCGTGTTTTGAGGCGCGGAACCGGCGCGGGGCCCAGGCAGGCACCACGAGCACATCGTTCTCGCCGACCGTAAATGATTTGCCGCCGATTTCAGCGGTGATCTCACCCTCGGCAACGACGATGGTCTGGCCGTCGGTGGTGCGCTTGGCTCGCGTCTCGAACCCGGCCGGAATGTGCGTCAGCCACGTCGCGATGGTCGGCATTGCCCAGCCGCCGTCAATCGGGTTGGAATAGCGCAGTGACACGGCGTCATGCGTGTCCGGTGCGCCGCTCGCCGCCACGCCCATCACGGCGGCACGGCTGTTGACATAGGGGTAGTTGAAGATCGGCGATGTAATGCCGAACGGTGATTGTGCGCTCAGCGGCACCATGCCGGAGCCGTAGCGCGCCAGCGACTCGTTCTCCAGCTTGGCAATCGGCTGATGTTTCGCGTCCATGTGGTCGCTGAAACCCGCTTCGAAGAAGTTAATCATCGGCAAATCGAGGCCATCAACCCAGATCGCCGGGCCCTTGCCGTCGTTGCCGTGGTCGTGGAACGCCCAGTTCGGTGTGATGATAAAGTCGCCGCGCCGCATTGTCGTGCGCTCGCCCGCGACAGCCGTAAACGCGCCGTCGCTCTCCAGCACGAACCGCAACGCCGATGCCACATGGCGATGCGCCGGCGCGCTCTCACCCGGCAGGATCAGCTGCATGCCGGAATACATCGTGTTGGTGATGCGGGACTGGCCTGATAGCGCCGGGTTCTCGAACACCAACACGCGGCGCTCGGCTTCTTCCGCCGTCAGTAGGCTGCCCGCTTCCAGCACCAGCGGCCGCACGGTCGCGTAGTGCCAAGCGTGCGCCACCGCTTTCGATGTCGGTTCGCGCGGCACGAGGCCCTTCAGCACCTCCCACAGTGGCGTCAGGGAGTGCGGCTTCATCTTGTCATAGAACGCCTGCCGGTTCGCCGGAATGGCATCAGTCACGGACGGGGCGGGGGTGCGCTGCTGCATCGGGCAAGCTCCTCTTGGCGACTACGTTGGCCGGACTTTACGGTGAAGTGCCGCCGGTTTCCATGGCGATTTATTCTCTGCGTTTTTTACCCGCCATTAACCACTCCCTCCCATAGTCGGCAGGGAGATTAATGTGGCAGTAGCGTAGGAGTAGACGATGCAGACTTTTGCTGAGATTGCAGGCCGGGTCGCACAGACCGGTAAAATCGAATCTTCGGATGTGCTGGCAGCCCGCCGGGCCGTGTTTGGCGGCGACGGTGCCGTCTCGCTCGCCGAAGCTGAAGGGCTGTTCGAGATCGAGCGAGCCCGCACCGCGCACGCCGACGGCTGGTCGGAACTGTTCGTCGAGGCGCTGACGGATTATGTTCTCAACCAACAGCCACCGGTTGGCTATCTGTCAGCTGAGAACGCTGCCTTTGTAGAAGGCCAGATCAAGCGCCGCAAACAGCCATCGACCGATTGCGATGTCGAGCTGGTGACCAAGCTGATCGAGAAAGCCCGCGACGTGCCGTCCACCTTCTCAGCGTTCGCGCTGCGGCTGGTCAAAGATGCGGTGATCTACGCTGATGGCCCAGATGCGCACAACCGCCCGCTGGGTGCCGGTCTGGTGTCTGATGCCGATGTGGTGCTGCTGAAGCGCATCCTCTGGGGTGCCGGTGACGAGGGCCTGCTGGCGTTTAGCCGCGACGAGGCCGAGGCGCTGTTCGCCATCGCCGACGCCACCGCTGGTGCCAACAACAGTCTGGCGTTCGACGACCTGTTCGCACGCGCTGTCGGCAACTATCTGCTCGGTGCCACAGGGCGGTACATCCCTGACCGGGCGACATCGCTGCGTTGGGAAACTGAGACGCACAAAGTTGATGTGATCGGCGCCCTGTCGAGCGCGTTTGCCAGCCCATTGCAAGTGCTCGATCCACGCTTTATGGCCGACACGCTGCGTAATGTCCGCATGTTGGGCGAAGATCATGAGCTGTCGCATGACATTCAGAACCGCGCGCGTGACGCGGCGACGGCAGTAGCTGAAGTGATGACCGCAGATAAGGCCGGTTGGCTGCTCGACCATGTCAATCAGAACGGGGTGATGACATCAGCTGGCAAGGCGCTGATGGACTTTGTTATGCGCGAAGCCACAGCACTCGACGCCTCACTGAAACCGTTCGCCAAGGTTGCTTAAATCGCGGCTAAGATCGTTACCGTAGAGCCCCGCTTTCACACGATGTGGAGGCGGGGTTCTGCGTTTCTTGGCGTTTCAGGGCGGCGGCAGTTGCCGACAGCCACGCCGCTGTGCCAGGGTCCGGGCATCTCCGCGCACCGCACAGGACACGCTGCCATGGCCAAGTTCACGTTCGACCACATCCACTTTCTCAGCCGCGATTCCGAAGCGACGGCGGCCTACTATGAGCGCATGTTCGGCGCCGAAGTGATCCGCAGCACGCAGCAGGGCAAGCCGCGCGTCGACCTAAAGATGGGGCCGGTGATGGTGTTCATCCTCGACGTGTCGGAGGATAAAAAGGTCGGGCCAGCGCCCGCGCATACGCACCTGGGCCTCGATCATATCGGCCTTGAAGTGCAGGGCATCGACGCCGTCAGCGCCGAACTCAAGGCCAAGGGCGCGGTCTTCACGATGGAACCAACCACCATCCGCCCCGGCGTCCGCATCGCCTTCATCGCCGGCCCTGAGAACGTCTCCATCGAACTGCTCGAGCGCACGCCCGTGTAGGCCTGATTGGCGCAGGTAATGCGGGGGTCGTAGGGTGCATTAGATAATGCGCCCGACGATTAACCATCAGACAAAAAAATGTCGCCAAAGTTATCCCCGCCCTCTCAGGCCATGAGATTATGCCTGTGTTCTACCCCACGAGGGTGCGCTTCCGGTGCGTCGGTCGCGTGAGGGTAGGATGGAGTGAGCCGAAGTACGCCGCCCATCGCAGGGCGGCGCCCGGGTGACGTATGTGCAGGGGCCTGATGAAAGTGCAGGCTGGTGAACCACTGGAACTTCTTGCATGACGTCGCAGCTTTACTCGATGCGCAAGGCAGCCGATGCCGCGTTACTACCATTGGGAAGACCCAGCGGCATCCGCTGCCTCGCCCCTTGCCTTATACGCCGGCGCACCCTGTGCGGCCGGGATTTTGGCGTGTCGCGGGTGGCAGTCCCACATCCGCCAAGTACCACTTGTTGCCAGCTAACCACCGTGCGATGTTTGACCCCAACAAACAAAACAATGCGCATCAGACGTCCTCAAGGCTTTCAAGGAGTACACGATGGCGACCCCGACGAACACGCTGATGATGGGCGCATCCTACGGCTCGCTGCTGGCGATTAAGCTGTTGGGGGCCGGGCACAATGTGCACTTGGTCTGCCTGCAGGCCGAGGCCGATCTGTTCAATGCCGAAGGCGCCAAAGTGCGCATGCCCGTGAAGGGACGTGAGGGGCTGCTGGAGATCGACAGCCGCAAACTGCCGGGCAAGCTGACCGCGTCCGGTCCGGCCAATGTTGATCCATCGAAGTATGATCTAGTGGCGCTGGCTATGCAGGAGCCGCAATACAGATCAGACGGCGTGCG
>JAYSVA010000549.1:0-5250 GCA_043718785.1 Hyphomicrobiaceae bacterium | reverse complement strand
TGACGAATTTCCTCCGTGAAGCCCCTGAACTTGAGGCGATGCTGATCCGCGACGGGCTGCAGCTGCACAAATTCTTCCTGGTGATTGGCCGCGAGATGCAATGGAAGCGGTTCCACTCGCGCCGTCACGATCCGCTCAAGCAGTGGAAGCTTAGCCCCATTGATCTCGCCGCCATGGCCAAATGGGACGACTACACCAAGGCCCAGCACGAGCTGTTCCAGCACACCCACACCACCATCTGTCCGTGGACTGTCGTCCGCGCCAACGACCAGCGCCGCGCTCGCCTCGAAGTGCTGCGCGTGATCCTGTCCTCCTCCGAATACGTCGGCAAAGATGCCAAAGCCATCGGCACCCCCGACCCCAAAATCGTCGGTTCCGGACCTGAGTTTTTCTATGGGGAGTGATGGGTGTTGATTGAATGTAGCTTTTAGGATACAAGAGAGATGATCGTTGTTGAGACGACCGATGAATTCGATGACTGGCTGAAAGGGCTAAGAGACCGAACGGCTCGGGCCCGCGTCGTTAAGCGGTTGTTGCGGATCAGATTGGGCAACTTGGGCGATGCAAAGCCAGTTGGGGCTGGCATCAGTGAATTGCGAATTCACTACGGACCAGGATATCGGGTCTACTTTGTGCAGCGTGGTGCTGTGCTCGTCGTCCTGCTTTGTGGCGGTGACAAGAGCACTCAAAGTGCCGACATTGAGCATGCCAAGCGCATTGCCGAGAGTTTGGAGAGCGATCCATGAAGACCAAAACCAAACCGTTCGATCCGGCTGCTTATCTTGATGATGACGAAGCCATCGCCGCGTTTATCGACGCG
The DNA here is from genome assembly GCA_043718785.1 of Hyphomicrobiaceae bacterium. Lineage (GTDB taxonomy): Bacteria > Pseudomonadota > Alphaproteobacteria > Rhizobiales > Hyphomicrobiaceae > JAYSVA01. Next base: position 4,430 of record JAYSVA010000549.1, on the reverse strand, counting down.
TCATTGGAGGAGGACAGTCCAGCAGAAATGGCGGACGCGCTTGGTGTCGTCGCGCGCGCACGTGGCATGACGCAAATTGCGAAAGAGACCGGTCTCTCCCGCGAGAGTTTGTACAAGGCACTGAGTGCAGACGGTAACCCCAGTTTGGATACGCTTCTTCGCGTCATGAAGGCTTTGCGGCTAAAGCTGTCTGTTTCAACCGCAAAGGCTCATGAGTCAGCCAAGTAATCAGCAGCGCGCTCCAACCGCACTTGCATCACCCGTTGTCGTATACGGAATCGTCGTGCCGGTGGCGCGAGAAGTCGCCGATGAAGGTGAAGTGCGGCGCGAACCGCGTATCCTTCAGCATTTTCCAGGTGTTACCGCGCAACGCGCGCAACTGGGAGACTTTGTCTTTCTCGATGGCGTGGTGCTTGACGACGTCGATGATCGCGGTGTTCACGTAGCGAACCCGAAGTATTTGAGCAGGAACAGGCCGAACATGGCTCCGGCGATCATCAGGAACATCCGCGATATCGGCGTCAGCGTTGGGCCTTGCGGCGGCTTTGATGGGTCTGTCATGGGCTGCTCCTTGGGGCCGATTGGATGACTTAGGTCACGTGAAAGTTACGACTGTGTCAATGTCGGCGGCGTCCAGCCGTACAGCCAGTCGTAGCGCGCCATCATTTGTGCAGGTGGAATGGCCCGTAAAGCCAGATCACGGGCGGCGGCTGCGACGCCAGACAGATGATAGATCTGGCCATTGCGCCGCGCCGTGTTTTGCACATTTTGGGTGCGTGGGCGTCGCGCATTTTCATAGGCCATCAAAGGGGTTGCCATGTTAGACGCCAGTACATCCGCCAGCACAACGGCATCCTCGATCGCCATCACCGCACCTTGCGCCAGAAACGGCAGAATGGGATGCGCCGCATCGCCGAGCAGCGTTGTCCGCGCCATTGACCAATGCGCCAATGGCGGCGGATCGAACAGCGACCACTTGCGCCAATCTCTGCCGCGTCCGAGCAGGTCGAGCAGCAACGGCGATAGGCCGCTGCAAGGCCGCAATGCTTCGTCGGCTGACACATCCTCGCCCCAACCGGGAACCGACCACGGCTCATCCGCGAGAATAGCGACGGCCGTTTCGGCTCCGCCGCGTACCGGATAATGCACGACGTGAACGCGCGGTGCCATCCACACGCCGACGTGATCGCCGCGAATGTCGGCTGGCAGATCGGCTGTGGCGATAACCGTGCGGGCCGCACTGCGGCGTGATGATGTGGGCATCGCCGTGCCGCTGATCTGGCGGCGGACAGCGGACCACAAGCCATCGGCTCCGACCAAAAATGCCCCGGTTAGTCTGCGACCGTCAGTGGCCATAACCGTAACGTCGTGGTTGGTCTCGTTGAACGAGGCAACGTCCCAACTCATCCGGAATTCGATGCTGGGCAAATTGCTGGCGCGCGCGAGCAGCGCCGCTTGCAGGTGCCCGCGATGCGCCGTCCAATACGGCGCGCCGTGACGCTGTTCGATCCACTCGCCAAGCGGCAGCGTGCCGCGATCCGCGCCATCCGAACCGCGCCGAACATGAATGCCGATGGGACGACCGACGTTGGGTTCGAGATGCGTCGCCACGCCAAGCCGCTGTAACAGCCGCGTGCCATTCGGGCCAATCTGGATGCCAGCGCCAGCTTCGCTGAAACTGCCGCCGCGCTCCAGAATGATGCTGGGGATGTTATGCTGGCTGAGCGCAATGGCTAATGCCAGTCCGCCGATGCCGCCGCCAGCGATGAGAACAGGCGCGGGCATTGTGATCGGCTCAGAGTTTCTCGGTCACCAAGCAGCCGGACGGGTCGCTTTCATCGCCATGCAGGCGGGCGTCGCAGATGTACAGCGTCGAGCAGTATGGGCACAGCACTTGGCTGTCGCCGCCCATATCCAGGAACACGTGCGGATGGTCAAATGGCGGGCGCGCGCCCATGCACTGCAGTTCCTTGACGCCAACCAGGATCTTCTCGACGCCCTTGTCGTTGGCGAAATGGGGTGTGCTGCCGTGGGCCATGTTTAGGATCTCAAATTAGCTGGCGCTGCTATTCGCCACGTACATAGCGGCGGCGGTCGTGAAATGATAGGGGTGCGAGTGCCGCAAGGTTTTCCTGCCCGCCAACTGCCAATCAGAGCCGCCCATGCCCACTTTCTCATCCAACGGCGTCGCCATCGCCAATCTCGACGCGCCCGCTGACGGCGAACCTGATCGCCATGGTGAAACTATGCTGCTGATCCACGGTTTCGCCTCCAATATGCAGATCAACTGGGTTGATACCGGCTGGGTTCGACACCTATCGCGTGCCGGATATCGCGTGTTGGCGGTCGACAATCGCGGCCACGGCCACAGCGAGAAGCTCTACAACCTGGAGGACTATGGCGCGCCGCTGATGGCCGATGACGCTTGTCGGCTGCTCGACCATCTCGGCCTCGCCAGCGTCCACGTCATGGGTTATTCGATGGGCGCACGCATCTCCGCGTTTATGACGATGAACCATCCGCAGCGGGTGAAAAGCGTCGTGTTCGCGGGTCTCGGCATCAACATGATCAAGGGCTTTTCCAACACCGACCCCATCGCCGAAGCCCTGGAAGCGCCGAGCATCGACGACATCACCCATCCGATGGGCCGAACCTTCCGTGCCTTCGCCGACCAGACCAAGAGCGACCGACGCGCGCTCGCCGCCTGCATGCGCTCCGCCCGTCAGCCGATCACGGCGGCGCAAATCGGCTCGATTTCGCGCCCGACACTTGTCGCCGTTGGCACCGAAGACAACGTCGCGGGCTCAGCCACTGAACTGGCGGCGCTGATTCCGGGTGCGATGGCGCTTGATATCCCCGGCCGTGATCATATGCGCGCAGTGGGTGATCGCGTGTATAAGGATGGCGTGTTGCAGTTCCTCGAAACCATTTGAGCAGGGTATCTGAGATGAGCACGGAAACGGCATTGAAACCCGCCTACAGTGACTACGAGCGCGTGGTCCGCACCAGCTTCGGCAATCAGGGCCTCCTCGGCAACATCGGCGCTTGGCTGGTCGACGTGAAGCCCGGTCAGGTCATCATCGAGCTGCCGTTCTCGGGTAAGGTCACGCAGCAGCAGGGCTTGTTCCATGGCGCGGCCATTGGCGCGATTGGCGATAGCGCAGGCGGTTACGCGGCGCTGACCTTGATGCCGGAACACAGCGAAGTCGTGTCGATTGAGTACAAGATTAACTTCGTCCGCCCGGCCAAAGGCCAGATGTTGCGCGCTGAAGGCCATGTGCTTCGTGCCGGTAAGTCTGTCGCCGTGTCGCGGGTTGACGTGTTCGCCATCGACCACAGCCCGACCGGTGAAATCAAAACTGAGCTGGTCGCCGTGTTGCAGGCCACATTTATGCGGGTCGACATGAAACCTAAGCCAGCGGCGTAACGTAAGCCAACCTGACGGACAGTTGATCAGCGTTGATTAGACGATGGCGTCAGACCACTGTATTGCTGCACCGTCGAAGTTCGGAGAGCCCCATGATCACCCAACGATTTACGCGCCGTCGTTTCACGGAAGCCAGTTTGGCCACCATTTTGGCGGCTGTCGCCGCGCCGCGCATGTCCGCGCAAGCCGCTGGTCCGGCAAAGAAATTCGAAATCACTAAAACCGTTGATGAGTGGCGTAAGTTGCTGCCGAAAGACGTGTTCTATGTCATGCGCGAGCATGGCACCGAGCGTGCGTTCACTAGCCCGCTGGATAAAGTGACGGCCGCTGGCATGTACAACTGTGCCGCCTGTGAGCTGCCGCTGTTCAACTCCGACACCAAATACGACAGCGGCACTGGCTGGCCGAGCTTCTGGAAGCCGCTCGACAACGCCGTCGGCGAGGCCAAGGACAACACGCTGTTTTACACCCGCACCGAAATCCACTGCCGCCGCTGCGGCGGCCATCTCGGCCATTCGTTCCCCGACGGCCCCAAACCAACCGGCCTGCGCTACTGCATGAACGGCGTCGCCATGAAGTTCGTGCCCAAGGTCGCCAGCTAACGCAGTAATGTCCGGACACGACTTGATCCGGACACGCCAGCGGCGTTCCGGGTATGCTTCAGTCCGAGGGGCCAGGCGGCGGATGCCGAAGGGTCTTCCCTGGGTAGTGCAGCGATACGGCATCGGCCGCCACTGGCTTTGGTGTGCTAGCTGTCAGCGGCTCTGCTGACTAAATAGCACCGGAACCGTTTCTTAGGAGTGGACTTGCGTGGGGCGCACACCCCAGCCGAAGCCTTTCGGCAGCGGCATCCACACACTCCCCCGAAAGGCACAGGTTGCGTCCCGTGCCATTCGATGTGTCCCGTTTCCACCCTCACGCGACCGTAACGCACCGGAAGCGACACCCTCGTGGGGCAGAACACAGCCAATATCTCACGGCCCAAGTGAGCGGGGATAACTTT
>JAYSVA010000548.1:0-2429 GCA_043718785.1 Hyphomicrobiaceae bacterium | reverse complement strand
CCGCCGCGATGCCACCGAACCCAGCGCCGATGACAACAGCGTGTGGCTTCTGGGCTGGAGCGCGCTCAACTGATTTTTGCATTGTTTTTGCAGTCCGTGGTACGATGGTGTTCGGGTGGGTTACGTTGATGGGATGCCGGATGGTTCAGCGACCTATTAGAGATTGGACGGGGGATTGTTCAAGCACAGCAGCGCGCCTGCCTGCGAGATACCCGTCGAATAACCCCCTCAGTCGAAATCCTAACGGTGCGGCGCCCTGTTCATGACGTCTCCTGACCGGACCATAGCAAGCCTGATCGGCGACTTGCGCCAGCGGACCGAGCAGCGGCTTGCCGACCTGACACCGGGCGGGCCAGCGCCAGCACGGCTGGGCGACGCTATGCGCTATAGCCTGCTGGCGCCAGCAAAGCGAGCACGTGCGGTTCTCACACTGCTGACAGCCATGCACTGGGGCACCGCGCCAGAACGCGCCCTCAGCGGCGCTGTTGCCCTGGAGATGGTCCACGCCTCATCGCTCATCCTGGACGATCTGCCGAGCATGGATGATGCGTCGCTGCGCCGAGGCCGCGCCACTTGCCACCGGGTCTACGGCGAAGACACGTCCATTCTCGCCGCCATCGCCCTGATGAACCGCGCGTTTGAGGTCGTAGCAACCGACCACACGCTCGACCCGGCAGTCCGGGTGCGCATTGTTGCCATCCTCGCCCGCTCCATTGGTCCGGACGGCCTCAGCGGCGGCCAAGAGGGGGATTTGCACACCGACACCGCCGTGGCAACTGTCGCCACGGTCGAATGGATTCACGCCCGCAAAACCGGCGCACTGTTTGCCGCCGCCACCGCCATTGGTTCGCTGGTGGCGGGTGTCGATGATGCCAACGTCAGCCGGATGGAGGAATTCGGCATGCGGCTCGGCTTGGCCTTCCAGGCCTATGATGACCTGCTCGACGTCAGCGCCACCACGGACGCCGTCGGCAAGGACGTGGCGCGCGATGGCGACAAGGCAACACTGGTGCGGCTGCTCGGCCTGGAGGGCGCGCGGGCCAATGCTGACGCGCAGATGCAGGCCGCGCTCGCCTGCGTGCCGAACCTCGACGTGCCGCCTCGCACGCTTGGCCGCTATGTCGACGCGCTGATGACGACACTGAAATCGCCCCGGTCCGGTGGATTGGCCGCTGCTGAAGCCGCCCTGAGCCCGGCGACGTCAGGGGCAGCTTGATGCAGCACGCCACAATCCCGCTCAGTCCGCCAGCCGTGGTTGAGGCCGAGCCAACACCCGTTCCGCCGCTGCCGGTCAATGATATCTGGCGCACGGCACCCGCACCCTCAACTTTACCGCTCGGACCAGCCGTTCTGCAGATCGACGCGTTGCGGTTTTCGTACGGCCCGCGCCGGGTGCTGCGCGGTCTGACGATGGACGTGCGCGCTCGCGAAATCTTGGTGCTGCTCGGCCCGAACGGTGCTGGCAAATCGACCCTGGTGAAAGCCATGTCGGGTCGGTTGCGCCCGGAGTCCGGCACCGTCCGCGTTGATGGGCGCGATCCCGTCTTCGATGCGGAGGCGCGGCGGCTGACCGGCATCGTGCCGCAGCAGATCGCACTGTTCGAAAAGCTATCGGCGCTCGAAAACCTGGTTAGCTTTGGTCGCTTGATGGGCATGTCCAAGGACGGCGCGAAAGAGGGTGCCAAAAATGGACTGGACCGCATCAGCCTGCAAGATTCGGCCCTCGCCACGCTCGACCGCGTTGGCCTGAAAGATCGCGCGCATGACCGTGTCGGCTCGCTGTCCGGCGGTATGCGGCGGCGCATCAACATCGCGGCGGCGCTGATGCACGGGCCGAAAATCCTGGTGCTGGATGAGCCGACGGCGGGGCTCGATTACCAGTCGCGGGCTAGCTTGGCGCAACTTCTGCGGGACCTCAAAGCCAGCGGCTTGGCAATTCTGCTGACCACCCACGACATGGAAGAGGCGGAGGCGCTGGCGGATCGCGTCGTCATCATGGTGGCGGGCAAGATTAAGGCTGAAGGCGCGCCGCGAGCTCTGGTCACTGGCATTTTCGGGGCGCTGCGGCAACTCACCCTGTCAGTCGACCCAGACGTTGCACAGCAGCGGCCCCAGTTGATCGCCGCTCTGACTGAGGCCGGTCTGCAACCTCACGCCGATGGCACGACATGGAGCGGGCTGGTCGCCAGTGACCAAGCCAGCTTTGATGCCATCGTCCGCACGGCGCTAGCGGTCGGGGCCGCCATCGGTGAAGTCCGCGTTCGCCAGCCCGGGCTCGACGCGGTGCTGGCCCATGTCGTTGAAGCCGATAAAGGTAAACCCTGATGCGCCGCGCCATGTTCAACGTGATGGCCCTCAGCCTGTTCCGCGACCGCGCGGCACTGGGCATGAGCTTTCTGCTGCCGGGCATTGTGTTCATCATTTTCGCG
>JAYSVA010000547.1:0-5271 GCA_043718785.1 Hyphomicrobiaceae bacterium | reverse complement strand
TGCTTGCCAAAGGGAGACTGAATGTCTTTTGCAATGCCTACATCAATGCCTACAAGAAAAACAGTATAAAAATATTTTTTACAGTAATTACAATTGTTTACTTAGAAAAATCGGCACTGAAAATTGGCGCGAAAACCTGACCCTAACCGTGAGGCGGTCGACGAGTCCGAGGTACTGGACTTATTCACGCATGCACCCCTGCCGATAGCGCCACTCGACGATGCGGGGCGTCTGGCCTGCTTGCGGCTGATCCGAACGGAGAGCGTCGGACCGGTCACGTTCCGGATGTTGATCAATCAGTATGGCGGCGCGGCAAACGCCCTCGACGCGTTGCCAGGCCGGGCTCAGCTTAGCGGCCGCAAACGCGCTATCCGGATCTGTCCGCGCGATCAAGCCGAAGCCGAACTGGAAGCGGCTGCCCGCATCGGGGCTCGACCGCTGTTCACCATCGAACCGGGTTACCCGCCACTGCTGGCACACATCGATGTGGCGCCACCGCTGCTGTATGTGCGTGGCTATACGGAGCTGTTCGCTCGCCCCACCGTCGCCATTGTCGGGTCGCGGCAAGCGTCCGCTGCGGGCATCAAAATGGCGCGCGATCTGGCGGGTGATCTCGGGCGTGGCGGCGTTGTCATCGTGTCGGGCCTCGCGCGTGGCATCGACGCGGCGGCGCATCAGGCGTCACTCACCACCGGCACTGTTGCCGTGCTGGCTGGCGGTCTGGACATCGTCTATCCGCCAGAGAACGCCGCGCTGCACGAAGCGATCGCCGAACGCGGCTGCCTCGTCACGGAAATGGCACCGGGTTTCCAGCCACGCGCACAGGACTTTCCCCGTCGCAACCGCTTGATTTCGGGCATCTCGCAGGGCGTCATCGTCGTCGAGGCGGCACGCCGCTCCGGCACGCTGATCACCGCCCGTTTCGCCGCCGAACAGGGCCGCGAAGTGTTCGCCATCCCCGGCCATCCGCTGGACCCGCGCGCCGAGGGAACCAACCAGTTACTCAAGGATGGCGCGACATTCACGACCTGCGCCGCCGATGTGCTGCAGTCGCTCAATCCGTTGGCCGGGGCACCACAGGCCCGCGCGCGGGAAGCCTTCGAAGAAGCAGTGGAGCGGGCGCCGTCATCATCAACCCCACCATCCCTGGACGACCAGGATCGCCTGGCGGTGCAGGAGGCTCTCGGCCCGGCACCCGTTGCGGTTGACGATCTGATGCGCGCCACCGGGCTGTCGATCCGCGCGGTGCAGATCGCCCTGATGGAACTGTCGCTCGCCGACCGCATCGAACACCACGGCGGCCAGTTGGTCTCACTCAAGCCGGCGGGCGACTGATCTCAGCCCGCAGACGCCACCGCCTCCGCAGGGGGTGCAAGGACCTTACTCAAACGTTCGCGGATGGCATTGTGGCGATGCGGCAGGGTGATTTTCTTGCCCGTCAGGTCGGTGACGTAGAACACATCGACGGCCTTCTCACCGTAGGTGGTAATGTGCGCCGACGTGATGTCGAGCGACAAATCCGAGAGCGCACTGGTCAAGTCGTACAGCAATCCCGGTCGGTCGAGGCCCGACACTTCGATGACGGTGAACTGATCCGATAGCGCGTTGTTGATCACCACTTCCGGCTCAACATTGAAGGCATGGATACGCGGCAGCCCCCGCCGCTTTGACATCAACCCCGCCAACCGCACATCGCCGATCGACGTTTTCTCGATGGTCTGGCCGATGCGTTTGGCGCGACGGTTCTCGTCGTGGTCATCAGTGAATTCCCGCTGCAGCAGGAACGTATCCAGCGCCATACCGTCGCGCGTGGTGGCGATCTGCGCGCCGATGATATTGGCCCCTGATGCCGCGCAGCAGCCCGCAAACAGCGCCAACAGCCGTGGGTGGTTGGGCGCCATCACGCTCAGCTCGGTGATGCCGGTGAACTTGTCTGACGTGAACGACGTAGCGAGCTGCTGCTTGGCTGCTTCCGCGCTATGCATCAGCCGCGCGTGATCGACCTGCTTGCGCGGCTCCGTGCGCAGCCAGTAATCAACGTATTGGCGGCTGACGAACCGTTCAACATCCGTCGGCGGCAAATCGGTGAGCGCCTCACGCAACGCGCCTTGCGCATGTGCCACCCGCTCCTTGCGCCCGGTCTGGGTGTGGCCGCCCGCCACCAGCGGTTCGGTTTCGTAGTACAGCTGGCGCAGCAGCTGGCCTTTCCAGCCGTTCCAGGTGCCCGGACCAACGGCGCGGATATCCGCCACCGTCAGCAGCAGCAGCAGCTTCAAGCGCTCCGGCGATTGCACGATATCGGCGAAGTCGCGGATGGTCTTCGGATCGCCCAAATCGCGGCTTTGGGCAATACTGCTCATGGTCAAATGCTGCTCGATCAGCCATGCCACCGTCTCGGTCTCCGCTGACGTCAGGCCGAAGCGGGGGCAAACGCTACGGGCCGTCCGCGCGCCAACAATCGAGTGATCCTCGATCCGACCCTTGCCAGTATCATGCAGGAAGGCCGCCACATAAAGTGCCCGGCGGTTCTGGATCGACGCGAAAATCCCCGACGACAGCGGCAGCTCAGCGGCTAACTGGCCATCCTCAATCGCGTGCAATTCGCCGATGGTGCGGAGCAGGTGCTCATCAACCGTATAGTGATGATACATATTGAACTGCATCAGCGACACGACGCGGCCGAAATCTGGTACGAACCGGCCAAGCACGCCCGCCTCGTTCATGCGCCGCAGCGCGGCTTCCGGGTTCGTTTTTGAGGATACCAGCTCGACGAAGATGCGGTTGGCCTCCGGGTCGGCGCGCAGCTTGTCGTCGATCAGGCGGGTGGAATGGCGCAGCTTGCGTATCGCCGCCGGATGGAAGAATGCGCCAGTCTGTTCGGCCTGGGCGAACAGCCGGATCAGGTTGACCGGATCGCGGTTAAACACGTCGGCGTCGGCGATGTTCAGGCGGTCGTTATCAACGCGGAAATCGGTTTTGGTGCGGATCTGTCGCCGCGACCGCCAGCTCAACGTCTCCAGCAGTTTGTTGAGGCGCGGTGTGGCTTTCAGCTGCTGCATCTCCAGCGCTGAGCACAGGATGGTGGTGAGATCACCGACGTCCTTGGCGATCAGGAAAAAGTGCTTCATGAACCGCTCAACGCCGCGCAATCCGCCATGATCTTTATAGCGCAGGCGCGCCGCCATTTCCGACTGCACATCGAACGACAGCCGTTCTTCCGGCCGATTGGTCAGGAAATGCAGATGGCAACGCACCGACCAAAGGAAATTCTCACAACGCCGGAACACGGCCATTTCCTCAGCCGTGAATATACCGGACGCCACCGTCTCGGCCCCCGGCGCATTGTCATAGAGGTAGGTCGCGAGCCAGTGCAGCGTGTGCAGATCGCGCAACCCGCCCTTGCCCTCCTTGATGTTCGGTTCAACGAGGTAGCGGCTTTCACCGGACTTCTTGTGGCGGTGATCGCGCTCGGCCATTTTGGCATCGACAAAGGTCCGCCCGGTGCCGCGCACCACCTCGGAGCGGAACCGCTGCACCAGTTCGGTGAACAGCTGGGCATCGCCATGGATCAGCCGGACATCCAGCAATGATGTGCGGATCGTCGTGTCAGCAAGGGCGAATTTCAAGCATTGCTCGGTGTTGCGGGTCGCGTGCCCGACCTTGAAGCCGAGATCCCACAGCACATATAGCATCACTTCGGCGACGCTCTCCCCCCAGGGCGTCTGCTTGTAGGGCAGCAGGAACAGCAGATCGATATCGGAGTGCGGTGCCAGCAGGCCGCGCCCATAACCGCCGGTGGCTACAATCGCCATCCGTTCGGCATCCGAGGTGTTCGTTGCATGGTAAATGTGAGTAACGGTGTACTCGTAGAGCAGCCGGATCAAATCATCCTGGAACGCCGACAGCGCCGCTGCGCACTTGCGGCCGCTGCCGTCCTCGTCCAGCTGGCGGCGAATTTTGCCCCGCACCTCAGTTACCAGCGCCTTCAGCCGCCCGACGACAACCGTCCGGCGATCAGCAGCTGTGTCCTTGGACTTATGCAACTCCGCGATTTCACAGCGCACAGCGTCAAAATCAAAGAACCGTTCCGGCGTCGGGGCCAGCGAAGCAGGAGGAGGGGTCACAGGGCGGTCCTTTTGGGTGCGGGAGTGTCACAACGTTATTGGTCGTGAGCGTTCAAAGCAAAAGCTAAGGCTTCTTACTGAGGTGCAGTAACTCTGTGGCGAGGTCGCGCAAACTAATCGCTTCAACCCCTTGCCCCATCGAGTAGCGCTCAGTTCCGGAATAGACGACAAAGCTTGCCGTTGGCTCCAGGTCAGCTTGCGCATGATAGAAGCCTTTCTCAAGCTTCGGTACCACGCCCCGTTTTACCTCAACGGCCCAAAGCTTGCCTCCAGGTAGCTCCAGAATTAGATCTATTTCGGCCCCTGCTGCGGTTCGGTAAAATCCGGCCACGGTACCCGGCGGTGCCAAACCGATGAGTGTCTCAATTACAAAACCTTCCCAACTCGGGCCGACGACAGGGTGCCCGAGCAATGCTTCGCGGTTGGACAGACTGAGCAACGCATGCAAAATACCACTGTCGCGAATGTAAAGCTTAGGTGACTTCACCAGCCGTTTGCCGACATTGACGAAGTACGGCTGCAGCCTCCGGACCAGAAGCAAATCAACTAAGAGGTCAGCATATCCGCTAGCTGTTTGCCCTTTGACACCGAGCCCCGACCCGAGCTGCGAAGCGTTCAATAGACCACCTTGGCCGTGCGCCAGCATGGTCCAAAAACGCCTCAACGTCTCCGCCGGAATACGTGGCCCGAACTGTGGAATTTCGCGCTCAAGATAACTACCGATAAAATCTAGTCGCCATTCGAAGCTATCGACATCGTCGGCTCCCAAATAGCTTTCAGGAAAGCCTCCGCGAAGCCATAATCGATCCAGCGCAGCTGCATTCTGGTCGATTTCCAGAACATCAAGTGGGGTCAGCTCAAGCAATCGAACACGCCCAGCCAAACTTTCCGACGATTGCCGCAATAGATCGAGCGAAGCCGATCCCAACAACAAGAATTGACCAACGCGGCGGCCATTTCGACGACCTTCGTCAATCAAGCCACGAAGTGTTTCGAACAAGTGAGGCGTCCGCTGGATCTCATCAAGGATCACCAACTTATCCGAATGGAATCACTAGTGTCCGGTTTACTTAGTAGTTGACAGGTTTAGTGCATTGTTTCGAATGAAATTTCGGCCTCGAATTCGTGGTGTCGATTTGAACGTCCT
>JAYSVA010000546.1:0-5282 GCA_043718785.1 Hyphomicrobiaceae bacterium | reverse complement strand
GCGGCAGGGGCGTGCTCGTGCTGAGGCCGAGGATGGCCCAAGCGAGCAATCCTCCGTGCAGCAGCATCGACCCTGTGAACCCGCGAATCAAGTCGGTTATCCCTTGCTGGCGTCGGTGATCAGCGACATCTTGCGGAAGCCGGATTCCTTAATGCGTGCCAGAACCTTAGCGACAATGCCGTAGCTGGCGGAGAGGTCGCCGCGCACCAGGATCGGATCTTCCGAACCCTCTTTGCCGCGTGCTTCCATGATCGCCTTTAACTTCGGACCGAGCTGCTCAATGGTGACGACATCATCCTTGTTGTCGCCAAGATAGACGTTGCCGTCCTTAGTAATCGAGACGACGACGTTCTTCTGTTTGGCAACCGCAACCGGCTGCGTCTTAGCCGCCGGCAGATCGAGCGGCACGCCGCCGGTCATCAAGGGCGCTGCCACCATGAACACAATCAGCAGCACCAGCATCACATCGACGAACGGCGTGACGTTGATCTCGCTCATCGGGCTCTGGCGTTTTCGACGGCCCTTACGCCCGCCGCCTGCCGCTTTGATTGATGCACCCATGGCTCAAGTACTCTCTGTCAAACGCGCAGCTTAAGGGGTACGAACGTCGATCTGGCGGGAAACGATGGCCGAGAATTCGTCGGCAAACGATTCGAGGCGCTGGCCGAGGCGTCCGGCGTCAGCTGAAAATTTGTTGTAGAACACCACAGCAGGAATAGCGGCGACGAGACCCAGGGCGGTCGCAAACAGCGCTTCGGCGATGCCGGGCGCAACGACGTCAAGCGAGGTGTTCTTTGAAACTGCAATGGCCTGAAAACTGGTCATGATGCCCCAGACCGTTCCGAACAGCCCGACGAACGGGGCGGTCGAACCGACGGTGGCTAGGAACAGCAGGCGGCGCTCCAAGCGCTCCATCTCGCGGCTGATGGTGACGTCCATCACTTTCTCGACGCGCATTTGAATGCCGCCAAGCGCCCGGATGTTGCCTTCGACGGAGCGTTTCCACTCCTTCATGGCAGCAACGAACAGCGCGGCCATCATCACCGATTTGCCGCGCGATAAGCCAACATTGAGTTCTTCTAGCGATTGGCCGGACCAGAATAGTTGCTCAAATTTATCGGCTTCGGCGCGGGCGCTGCGGAATGCCACCAGCTTCTCGATGATGATCGCCCACGACCACACGGACGCCAGGGTCAGTCCGACCATCACGGCCTGGACGACCAAATGCGCGGACAGGAACATGTCCTTCAGGCCCATGCCACCGCTGCCACCCACCGGTGCGCCTGCAACGGCTGTTGAGGCGCCAATCAAACTCAGGCCCGCAAGTGCATCGATCATTGGTTCATCCGTAGCTTGACGCGACTCATGCGGCCGATTGAGTGTGGTCGCATGAACGCCTCATACGACTTATTTGTATAGCGCTGAGGCCTAGCAGGGTTGGCAGACGGCGTTAAGCATGTCCGTCGCCGCGCCCACAGGTTCTCATGCGCACCACCGAAAGCCTTGGCCCGCCAATATGACAGAACTAGGACCCCTGTGCGGCATCTGTGGGAAAGTGCGGGAGAGGCCATCAGGCAACGGCGGGATCTGCCTGACGACAGCGTCGGTATCGCCCAGTCGCGGCGGGATACGCAAGAGGGCTATCCGGCCCTGCGGCTCTCACTGCTTCTTCGGCTTGCGCTGAGGCAGCGGCACGGCTGGTTCTGCGGCCACGGGCACGGCAGCCGGTTGAGTTGCTGGAGCTTCGGTTACGGTTGGTTCCGGTGCCGCCGGTGCTTGTAGGGTTGCCGTACCACCGGCGCGGGCGGCACGGACGGGTGCCTGCTCGGCTTGCTTGGCGCGGATGTCTTTTTCGACCTTGCGCCAGTTGGCGACGGCGTTGTTGTGGTCAGCCAGTGTCGACGTGAAAATATGCCCACCTTGGCCATTGGCAACGAAGTAGATTTCGGTGGTTTTCGCCGGGTTCAGCGATGCTTCGAGCGCTGACTTGCCGGGATTGCAGATCGGCGTCGGCGGTAAAGCATCGATCTGGTAGGTGTTGTGCGCCGTTTTGCTCTGGATCTCCGACTTGTAGATCGGGCGGCCCCATTCGGTCGCGCCGAGGAAGAGGCCATAGAGAATCGTCGGATCGGATTGCAGGCGCATTTTCTTGCGCAAACGGTTGACGAACACAGCCGCGACGCGCTCGCGCTCGTCGTTGCGGCCGGTTTCCTTTTCGACGATTGACGCGAAAATGACTACTTCTTCCACGGTTTGGAATGGCAGCCCGTCCTGGCGTGCTGGCCATAGCTTTTCCAGCACTTTTTTCTGCTCGGCCTGCATCAGGTCGACCAGCTGCTGGCGGGTCATACCTTTGGAGAACTTGTAGGTGTCCGGCAGCAGCGTGCCTTCGCCTGGCATCACCGCAATGTCGCCCTGCAGGTTGGTATCGGCTTTGAGCCTGTTGATGATCTGCGCCGTGGTGAGCCCTTCGGGAATGGTCACCCGGTACATGGTGGACCGGCCATCATTGAGGATTTCGGCAACCTGCTTCAGGCTAGCCCCGGCCGGGATTTCGAACTCACCAGCCTTGATCTGAAAGGGCTTGACGCCGAACCAGCCCAGCACCTGATGGCCCATATGATTGATAATGAACAGGTGCTGACTGGAGATCGCGCCGCTTGTCTCAAGGCGGGCTGCAACATCGCGTGCGCCGTCGCCCTTGCGGACCGATTCAAGTTTGGCCTCGCGTGCCGGGCCCGGTTTGTTGACCTCGCGGGCAATCCAGAAGGCACTGCCCGCGGCGACGACCAGGATTGTCACTGTCAGCGTTAGTATAGTATTCAAAAGCCGCAATGCCGGGCTTAGGCGGCGTGCCTTGCGCCGGGGGCGGCTGCCTTTACGGGCCGTCGGGCGCTTCGGCTCCAATGCCTCCGACGGGCTCTTTGGTGGAGCGATCGGGCGCTGATCGGCTTCGTCTGAATGTCGGTTGCTCATAACTTCTCCAGCGCGAACCAGCGGAACCTCGATACCGAGCCGAACCGACATAGCCGAGTTGCGCCATGCCGAATTGGTATTGGGCAGAACCGCGCGCATTGATAGCGCTTAAGGTTTACGACCCGTTAACGAAATCAGGACAGGGCTGTTCGGCCCTGTTTCTGTTGTGTCGAGTCTGTCATTTTGTCTGGTGCCAATTATGGCAAATGCCGTCGACAACCGCAAATCATTGGAGAGGCTGGTGGTTAAACTCGCCGCATTACCAGCGAAGCGTTAGTGCCGCCGAAGCCGAACGAGTTCGACAGAACCGTATTGATTTGTTTCTTTAGCGCCTTGTGCGGCACCAGATTAATCGGCGTGGCGACCGATGGGTTGTCCAAGTTGATGGTCGGCGGTGCAATGTTGTCGCGGATCGCCAACACCGAGAACACGGCTTCGACAGCACCAGCTGCACCGAGCAAGTGGCCGATGGCTGATTTGGTCGATGACATGGCCAACTGCGAAGCGCCGGTCTTTGCGTCACTGGTGGCAAACAGCCGCTCGACGGCGCCGAGCTCAATCTCGTCGCCCATTGGGGTCGAGGTGCCGTGCGCGTTGATGTAGTCGATATCGCGGGCGGCGATTCCAGCACGTTTAACGGCTGCCTTCATGCAGCGGAAAGCGCCGTCGCCGTCCTCGGCTGGGGCCGTGATGTGATAGGCGTCGCCGGACATGCCGTAGCCAATGACTTCGGCGTAGATTTTGGCACCCCGCGCTTGTGCGTGCTCAAGCGTTTCGAGCACGACGATGCCAGCGCCCTCACCCATGACAAAGCCGTCGCGGTCCTTATCGTACGGGCGCGATCCCCTGGTCGGTTCGTTGTTGAAACCGGTGGATAGGGCTTTGCAGGCAGCAAAACCGGCCATGGCGATACGGCAAACCGGGCTTTCAGCGCCGCCAGCGACCATTACGTCGGCATCACCCAGGGCGACAAGGCGGGCGGCATCGCCAATGGCGTGCGAACCTGTGGAGCAGGCGGTCACCACCGAATGATTCGGCCCCTTAAGCTTGTGTTTGATCGAGACATAGCCAGACGCCAGATTGATCAAACGGCCAGGAATGAAGAAGGGGCTGACCCGGCGCGGGCCTTTTTCCTTGAGCAGGATCGAGGTGTCGGCGATGCCGCTCAAACCACCGATGCCGGAGCCGATCAAAACGCCCGTGCGTTCTTGCTCATCGGCGGTCTTTGGTGCCCAGCCAGCGTCTTTCAGTGCCTGATCGGCAGCGGCAACGGCGAAAATGATGAAATCATCAACCTTCCGCTGGTCTTTGGGCTCCATCCACTGGTCGGGATTGAAGGTGCCGTTGGTGCCGTCTCCGCGCGGGATTAGGCAGGCGATCTGGCAGGTGATGTCGGAGACATCAAACGACTCAATGCGCTTCGCGCCGCTTTTGCCTTCCAGCAGCCGCGACCATGTTTCCTCGACGCCGCAAGCCAGCGGCGTGACGAGACCGAGACCAGTAATGACGACCCGCCGCATGTCACACACCCTAACGTCAGAAACTCCAAATCAGTACTGGTGTGCCTGCATCTACTTTACGAACGACGTCAAGCGGAACCAGCGCAGAAAAGGGCACGGCGGTAAAGCACGTGCCCTCGCAGACTCAAGCAGCGCTCGATGCGTTCTTGCTGAGGAACTTCACAGCATCGCCGACCGTCAGAATGTGCTCAGCAGCATCATCTGGGATTTCGCAGCCGAATTCTTCTTCGAAGGCCATAACAAGTTCTACGGTGTCGAGGCTGTCGGCACCGAGATCGTCGATGAACGAGGCATTTTCAACTACTTTTTCGCCTTCGACGCCAAGGTGCTCGATGACGATTTTCTTCACGCGGTCTGCGACGTCGCTCATTGGTCTATTCCTCGGTCTTGATCGTTGGATTGTTTCAAGTTGTTGCGTAGAATTTGCGGTCAGTGGCGTTCTGTGTGGTTTAGTCTGCGGGCCAGTCAAGCGCATAAGTGGTGCCATGCCGAATGTGTACCAGTCGTATGCCTGGACCAACTGTTTCTCCCGAATGGGTCTGATGTCTTTGCTTTCCGCGGACACCTTGACCCAATGTTACAACCCAATGTGACATAGGCCCCTTCGTTTGCGCCGACCTAAGAGGGTCAAACAAGATAATTCACTCTCACGGAACGCGACATACTTACCAAGCGCAAGCATAAATCGTGTTTACCGCTTAGCTACCCAGGTTGGGGGCTACCAGAGTCATCACCGTCTTGGGGCAATTTCCTGCCTTGAGGTGTGGCTTTTCCCCAACATATCGC
>JAYSVA010000545.1:0-5283 GCA_043718785.1 Hyphomicrobiaceae bacterium | reverse complement strand
AGCGGGTGCGCGGGCGAGCGGCTTTCAGGGCTGCGGAAATGGTGTTGGCGACCTGTTGCGGCGTGCCGGCGGAACCGGTGCGGTCAGCGCCGGCTAGCATCCGCGCGTATTGGTCGGCGGCGCTGGCATAGGGGCCGCTGCCGGACACTTTGCGCAGGCTATCGCGGGCGAGGGTGTTCCACTCGCTCTGGATGGCGCCGGGCTCGACGATGATGACGTTGATGCCGAACGGGGCCAGCTCCATGCGCAGGCAATCGCTCATGCCTTCCACGGCGAATTTCGTGGCGTGGTACCAGCTGCCGAACGGCTCATACATCTTGCCGCCGATGGAGGAAATGTTGACGATGGAGCCTGAGCGCTGGGCCCGCATCATCGGGATCGCCAGCTGGGTCAGGCGGGCAAGACCGAACACGTTGACCTCGAACTGGCGGCGGCCCTCCTCCAGCGGCATCTCCTCGAGCGACCCGAACGAGCCGAACCCAGCATTGTTGACGAGCACATCGAGGCGGCCGGTGTCCGCCTGGATTTTGTTGATGGCCGAGATCATGGAAGCGTCATCGGTGACATCAAGGGCTAGTACTGTTGCGCCAGCGGCGGTCAGCGGCAGCATGCGGTCAACCCGGCGCGCCCCCGCGTAGACCTTGTAGCCATCGGCTAAGAGCTGGCGAGCAATCGCCTCGCCGATGCCGGAGGATGCGCCGGTGATCAGGGCGGTTTTGGTGGGGCTCATGGCTTCGCTCCGTAGCGGATAATGGGCGCAAGACCCTTGGCGGTGGGGCTCAATAGCGCGGGGAGCTGTGCGGGGGCATCCGCGAACGCGATCTCCTCGGCGATCAGGGCGTCAAGGCGGTCGTCGAGCAGCAGCAACATCGCCGCTTCGAGGCGGCGGCGATAGCTCCAGCGGGCGCGGCGAGTTGTGGCTACATGGCCAACCTGCGACGACACCAGCTTCAGGCGGCGGCTGTGGAATGCCCCCCCCAGCGGCACCGGCGTCGCGCCGTCACCGAACCACGACACTTCCACAACCGTGCCCTCGAACCCGGCCGCGTTGATGGCGGTGGCTAGGCCGGGCGCTGAGGCGGTAGCGTGGAACACCACGTCGGCATCTTCAGGGCATTTGTCGGGCGTGGCGAACTTGGCCGGGAACGACTGGACGATGGCGGCCCGTTCTGTAGCCAGGTCGACCACGGTGACATCGGCACCTGGAAGACCGGAGGCGATATAGGCGATCAGCAACCCGACGATGCCACCGCCCACCACGACGATTTTGTCGGCGGGCCCAGCGCCCGAGTCCCAGACCGCATTGAGCGCGGTTTCCATGTTGGCGGCCAATGTGGCGCGGCGCGATGGAAGGCCGTCCGGCAATGGCGTGGCCATGCTGGCGGGGGCTAGAAACCGGGTCTGGTGGGGGTGCAACACGAAGACGCGGCGGCCGACCAGGTCATTTGGCCCTTGTTCGACTAGACCCGTCGCGCAATAGCCATATTTCACGGGATAGGGGAAGCTCCCTGCCTGCAAAGGCGCCCGCATGCGCTCCCACTCGGATTGACCAACTTTGCCCGCCATGATCAACCGTTCCGTGCCACGGCTGACGCCGCTGAATTCGGTCGCCACCAGCACTTGGTCGGCGCTGGGTTGTAGTAGCGTTTCAGGCCGCAGCTCGATTTTGCCGGGGCCGACGTACCACAGCGCGGTGGCGGCGAGTTCCGAACCGGCCATCTGAGATTTATTTCGCATTTGACCTCAAAAAGTTATCCCCGCCCTTGTTGGCGGGGTTATTCTCACGCTGACTGAACGAGTATCTCTTTTTGGAAAGCTGCCTGCGATGAGTGAGACCACTTCCACTGCGACCCTGAATGCTGGTGCCGTCCTTACGACGCCGACCGGCCTTCAGTCCATGAACGAGCTGTCACGTCGGCGTCATCTGGTGATCGCGCTCAATGTCGTGACGTACCTGCTGTTCATGTGGGGCGTCGCGCAGGTGCTCGGCGCGGGCGGCTGGGGCGTGGTCAGCACCATCATGTTCTTGGCGTTGGCGTTCGGCCTGCCGTGGACGGTGCTTGGCTTCTGGAACTCAGCGATTGGCTTCTGGCTGCTGCACTCGGGTCGCGACTACATGAAGGACGTCGCGCCGTTCGCCGCCGCTGGCGACCTGCCGACGCCGCTGACCATCAAAACCGCCGTGCTGATGACGCTGCGCAACGAGGACCCAGCGCGCGCGTTTAAGCGCCTGCGCGTGGTCAAGGACAGCGTCGACGCCACGGGCGAAGGCAAGGCGTTCGACTATTTCATCCTCAGCGACACCAACGTCGCCGATGTCGGCGATGCCGAGGCTAAGTTCGCCGCCGATTGGGCAGCGGAACCGGGCTGTAGTGACCGCATCATCTATCGCCGCCGCACCGACAATACCGGCTTCAAGGCCGGTAACGTCCGAGATTTCTGCGACAAGTGGGGCGCGAAGTACGAGTTGATGCTACCACTCGACGCCGACAGCGTCATGGCCGGTGCCCCCATCGTCAAGCTGACCCGCATGATGCAGGCGCACCCGAAACTCGGCATCCTGCAGAGCCTCGTGGTCGGCATGCCGTCGTCGAGCATGTTCGCGCGGATCTTCCAGTTCGGCATGCGCCACGGCATGCGCAGCTACACCATGGGTCAATCCTGGTGGGTGGGCGAATGTGGCCCGTTCTGGGGCCATAACGCGCTGGTGCGGATCAAGCCGTTCACCGAGCAGTGCCACCTACCGATCCTGCCGGGCAAACCGCCATTGGGCGGGCACGTGCTGAGCCACGATCAGGTCGAGGCGACGCTGATGCGCCGCGCTGGGTACGAAGTGCGCGTGCTGCCGACTGAGGCCGGATCGTGGGAGGAAAACCCGCCGACGATGCTGGATTTCGCCAAGCGCGACGTGCGCTGGTGCCAGGGCAACATGCAGTACGTCAAGCTGCTGGATCTGCCGGGCCTGTTCCCGATGAGCCGGTTCCAGCTGGTCTGGGCCGTCCTCATGTTCATCGGGCTGCCCGCCTGGACGCTGATGATCGCGCTGTCGCCGATCCTCGCCTATCAGGCGTCGTCCGTGGCTGATTACCCGACTGGGCTGGCCAAGTTCCTGTATGTAGCGTTCTTCGCCATGTACTTGATGCCGAAGCTCGCCGGACTTGCCGATGCGGCGTTCACCAAGGGCGGCGTTGCCAGCTTCGGCGGCTGGCTGCGGTTCGTGGCGAGTGCGGCCATCGAACTGGTGTTCTCGTTCTTGCAGGGAGCCGTCTCGACCATCCGCACCACCATCTTCATGATCGGCCTGGCGTTCGGCAAATCCGTCACCTGGGGCGGCCAATCCCGCGACGCCTACGGCATCTCCTGGCGCACCGCCGCCATGGACCTGTGGCCACAGATGCTGTTCGGCACGGTGGTCTGTGGAGCGCTCTACGCCGTGTCGCCCACCGCGTTCTACTGGAGCCTGCCGCTGACGGCTGGGTACTTGGTCGCCGTGCCGTTCGCCGTCATCACCGCCAGCCCGGCGATGGGCAAGTTGTTCCAGCAGTGGGGCCTGTGCGGCATCCCCGAGGACTTCGACGCGCCGAAGGAAGTGCGGGCGGTGTTGGGGTGAGGCGAGCCCGTATGTCCCGGACGCGTCGGACTCGCGGAGAGTCGGCGCAATACGCAAACGGGCTTTGCGCCCTACCATGAACCGCACGTCCGGTTGCCATTAGCGCCGTATTAGCGATACCGCGTCCGGTTGACGCAAACTCGTTGATTAGCTAATGTTAGCCAATCAATCGAGGTGCAGCGATGCCGACCGTCAACATGCTGGAAGCCAAGTCAAATCTGTCGGAACTGGTCCGCACGGTCGAGGTCGGCGAGCACGCGGAAATCATCATCGCGCGGAACGGCCAGCCTGTCGCCCGCCTCGTGCCCATTGCCAAACCTGACGTGACCCGGCGCATCGGCATCGCACGTGGCATGTTCACGGTGCCTGACGATATCGATGCCGACAATGAAGCGGTTGCCGCGATGTTTGGCGTGGTTCCGCCGACTTCATCCAAGCCATGAGCTACCTGCTCGACACCCACATTGCACTGTGGGCCCTGCTTGACGATCCCCGACTGTCGGCTATGGCACGCGGTTATATCGCCGATCCGAAAGCGTCGGTCAGCGTCAGCGCCGCGAGCGTCTGGGAAATTTCAATCAAACACGCGTTGGGCCAAAAACGAACCGACGCCATGCCAATTTCCGGCGCGCAAGCCCTCGACCTGTTCGGCAAGGCCGGGTTCACCTTGCTGCCAATTACCGCCAAACATGCAGCAGCGGTTTCAGCTTTGCCGCCCCTCCATCACGATCCCTTCGACCGCATGATCGTGACCCAGGCCATCGCCGAAGGGCTGGTGCTACTGACCTCGGACAATAAGCTTCCGCCCTATCATCCCGGCATTATTCTTGTTTGAGGGGCGGAGGGCTCCAAGCATCGTCCTGGGTAAGTCTAGCTGGACGTGGGTTGGCGTTAGCAGGCCTATGGTGGCGAGATTATCCGCCGCCGCCCATTCCTACGTAACCCAACATCCACGGGTGGTGCCAACCACAGCTTTTGCCCGGCGTCGTGTGTCGGCTGTGGTTAGCACCACCCGTGGATGTTGGGTTACGCGCCGAAGTGGCGCTAACGCCAACCTACGTCCATCAAGGGCCGATAGCGTCTCCGGGTTGCATGTATGGTGTGGCCCTCCACCCCACAGGTGTCATCCTCGGGCTTGTCCCGAGGACCCAGGGTGCCGCGTTACGTGTCGCCGAGGTTGAAGCGGCGGCGGCACCGCCAGCGCACTGCTGAAACGTCATCAACGGCGGCCCCCTGGGTCCTGGGTACAAGGCCCAGGATGACAGTTGTGGGGAGGCAGCCCTACGCCCCGCCTGCCCCGCCGCAGCCGTTCTGTTTCAGCCAGCCATCGAGTTGCGCCTCCATCGGCTTGGCACCAATCTCGCGATACAGGTCACGTGCCTTTCTCCAGTAAGCGCAGGCCCCCGCCAAATCACCACGCGCCTGAAGCACGTTCCCCAGATTGCCGTAGACCGACGCCATCCCCTCTTTCCGACCCAGTGCCTCATTCAGCACCAGAGCCTTCCGGTACATCGCCTCCGCACCATCCAAATCACCACGCGTCTCAAGCACGGCCCCCAGATTGCCATACTGGATCGCCATCCCCTCTTTCCGACCCAGCGCCTCATCAATGGCCAGCGACTTCCGGTACATCGCCTCCGCACCATCCAAATCACCACGCGTCTTCAGCACGA
>JAYSVA010000544.1:0-2445 GCA_043718785.1 Hyphomicrobiaceae bacterium | reverse complement strand
GGCTGGTGGGTCTTGGCAGAAACACCATGCCTGACTCGGACGCGAACGCCTCGTTTTTCCCTCATTCCCGCAGGGAATTCAGCGCGCCACCACTATTTTGCAAGAACCTCAGCGCTGTGATGCTGACCCCGCATTGGGGGGATGAAGGCGCGGTCCGCCCGAAGCCAAGCGACCGGGCGTACGCGCGCGCCGCCATTGAGGCTGGCGCGACGGCGGTCATCGGCACGCATCCGCATGTGCTGCAGCCGTGGGAGCGGGTTGCCGCCAGCGATGGGCGGGAAGGGCTGGTGATCTATTCCACCGGCAATTTCCTGTCCAATCAGCACACCACGGCCCAGCGCTCGGGCATTGTTGCGTTGCTGGAGCTGACCCGTGTGGCGGGGAGCGGGAAGGCGCGGCTAACGGCTGCCGGGTACGTCCCGACCTGGGTCGAAAAGCACAACGATGCTGGGCATCGGATCGTCGAACAGGTTGATGGCATCAGCTATGTCGGTGTGGCCGCACCTGGAGCCAAGATTAAACCGCCATCGCGGCGGGCAGCCAAGCGCGCCACGCCCGAGATGGCAGCACCAGATGGGCTGGCGGCGACGCTGAAGCTGCTGCCGACGAACCGTGTGTCGATGGCCAACTTCCGCGATCTGCCGCGTGGCGATTGCCCGCTGCCGGAACCCCTTACAGTACCGCCAGTGGCACCGCCGGAAGTCGCGCCGGATGCTGCGATGGTGCTGGCAAGTGCAGGTCCGCTGGTCGCCGCTGACGATCCGGTGACTGCAGAAGAGCCGGTGAACCTTGCTCCGACAACCACAGCGGATGCGGCAGCTCACATGGAACCGGCCGCCTCAACACGGTTTGATCGGGTGGCCGGAGCTATCAGTGTTGCCGTCGCAGCGGTCCCGCATTTGCCGTTGCCACCGCCCCGTCCACGCCTGGAGCCGGTGTTGCGGGCACGACGCCTGGAACGGCCGGGCGATGCGACGGACCATGACCTCGTCCGCCTCGACATGCCAGTGCTGGCGGTCAACCCACCGGCGCCAGCGGCGCCGACGCCGCCAGTAGCGCCACTGGCGACACCCGTCCGCCACGCGGAAAAGACCGCCCGACGGAACAGTCGACAGGGCCGCCGGAAGCGTCGACGCTGATCTGGCGTCGCCGACGGACGATGGCTGCGATATCAGACCCGCACGATAGGCTGGTCCTGAAACGCGCACGCGCTCATTTTGTTCTATGCTAACAAGCCTCGTACTGATCCGACAATGTTAGTCACGAGAGTCCTTAGCCATGTCCTCCCCGAGATTGCCGAGCGTGCCCGCACCGACGCTAGACCAAGCGCCAGCGCAGGACACCGACGCCAAAAGTCTGCTGGATTTGCTGGCTGTGATGCGGGCGTTGCGGACACCCGTCACCGGCTGCCCTTGGGACTTGGAGCAGACGTCGGCGAGTATTGCGCCCTACGCCATCGAGGAAGCCTACGAGGTGGTCGACGCGATCCAGCACGGCAATGCGGCGGACCTGCGTGAGGAGCTCGGCGACCTGCTGCTGCAGGTGGTGTTTCACGCGCAGATGGCGTCTGAGGCGGGCACATTTACATTCGCGGATGTCGCCAACGGTATCACGCAGAAGATGTTGCGCCGTCACCCGCACGTGTTCGGCGATGATGCCGCCAGATCAGCTGGTGCCGCCAAGGGGTTCTGGGAGAAGATCAAGGCCGACGAGAAGGCCGCCAAGGGGCAGGCTGCGGCTGCACCTTCCGTGCTGGCTGACGTGCCGGTGGGAATGCCGGGCCTGACACGCGCCGTTAAACTGCAGGAAAAGGCGGCGCGCGTTGGCTTCGACTGGCCGGACATCGGCCCGGTGTTCGACAAGATCCGCGAAGAACTGGCCGAACTTGAAGTGGAGGTACTGAACGGCGACAAAGCCAAAATCCAGGACGAATTCGGCGACATGCTGTTCGTGATGGCCAACCTCGCCCGCCATCTCGGCATCGACCCGGAAACCGCTGTTCGCGGCACCAACGCCAAGTTCACCCGCCGCTTTCAGGGCATCGAGGCGGCACTCGCCAGAGATGGCCGCACGCCCACGCAGTCCGATCTTGCCGAAATGGATGCACTGTGGAATGCCGTCAAAAAAGCCGAACTGAAAGCCTAAACGAGCCAGTCAGGACTTGCTCCGCTCGGGACATCCAGCAATGACGAAACCAACGTCGCGCAGAGATTTCATCACCACGGCGGCAGGCGCGTCTGTTGGCGTTGGCTGCGGGGCAGCGCTGTGGCCGCTGATCGACCAGATGAACCCGCATCCGGGAACTCCGAGGCCCACTGAAGTGTTCGTCAATCTAACGAAAATCGGGCTAGTGGATTGCATCGGCTAAAGTGACTCATGGGCAACCGCTGCGAACACTGATTCCTGTCTTATCGGGTGCAACCGACAGGACAAACCGATCATGGC
>JAYSVA010000543.1:0-5290 GCA_043718785.1 Hyphomicrobiaceae bacterium | reverse complement strand
TCGTCGCTGTTCGCCGGGCCGCCCTATGGTATCGGCATGCTAACGGCCTCGCTGATCCTGGCTATCATGGTTCTGCCATTCATTACGGCGGTCAGTCGGGACGTCTTCGATACGGTCCCACCGGTACTCAAAGAGGCGGCCTATGGCCTTGGTTGCACCCGCTGGGAAGTGGTGCGCAACATCGTCATTCCGCACACGAGGGTCGGGTTGATCGGTGGGGTTATGTTGGGCCTCGGCCGTGCCCTAGGTGAGACCATGGCTGTGACATTCGTGATTGGTAACGCCCACAAGATCCAGCCATCATTGTTGGCACCCGGCACGACGATTTCAGCGACCATTGCCAACGAATTCACGGAAGCGGTTGGCGATCTCTATACGTCTTCGTTGATCCTATTGGGGCTCATCCTGTTCGTGATCACATTGATCGTTCTGAGCGGTGCGCGTTATCTACTGTGGCAGCTTGAAAAAACGGCTGGGCGGTGATTCATGAAGAAGCTCAACTTTGAAATGTCTGGCTATAACGCTCGTCGTCGTCGCAGCAGCATCGCGATGGCCCTGTGTATCGCTGCCACTGTCGTTGGCTTGTTTTGTTTGGCGCTTGTGCTCGGGACGCTGCTGTACAAGGGCATGGCGGGTCTGTCTCTGAGTGTCTTCACTGAGATGACGCCACCGCCGGGCGCGAAAGGTGGTCTGCTTAATCCGATTGTCGGTAGCTTGATCATGACCACACTCGGCGTGTTGATGGGGACGCCGATTGGCATTCTCGCCGGCACCTATATGGCCGAATACGGTCGCCATGCACGTATTTCGCAGGTTATCAGGTTCTTCAACGACATTCTGCTGAGCGCGCCATCCATCGTTATCGGGCTGTTTGTTTACACACTTGTTGTCGCCCCGATGAAGCAGTTCTCTGGGTTGGCAGGTTCGATCGCACTTGCCATCTTGGTCATTCCCGTGGTGATCCGAACCACTGAAGATATGTTGCGGCTGGTTCCCGATCAATTGCGTGAAGCCGCTGCTTCGATCGGAATGCCGCGAAACATCATGATTCGCCGCGTCGCTTATAAAGCAGCGAAAGCGGGAATTCTAACCGGTATTCTGCTTGCTGTGGCGAGGATCAGTGGTGAAACGGCACCTTTGCTATTCACGGCACTAAATAATCAGTTTTTCAAAGTGAACCTGCTTGAGCCGATGGCAAGTTTACCTGCGGTCATTTTCCAGTTCGCGCTGTCGCCCTATGCTGATTGGCAGCGTCTTGCCTGGACTGGCGCCATGCTTATCACATTCGCTGTTCTGGCGCTCAGCATTGTCGCGCGTATGATCGGCCAGAAAGGATCAAAGTCATGAGTGCCATGCAACCTATCCCATCGCATGATGCTGCTTTAATCGTCGGTTCGGCGGCTGACCCAGTGGTTGAGCGCGTCAGTATCAAAAACTTGAATTTTTTCTACGGCGAGTCGCGTGCCCTGAAAGAAGTCACGTTGCCGCTTTACGCCAATCAGGTGACGGCATTCATCGGGCCGTCTGGTTGTGGGAAGTCGACCCTGCTGCGCGTCATGAACCGGATGTATGATCTCTATCCGAACCAGCGTGCCGAAGGCGAAGTTCTGCTGGACGGACAGAATATCCTGGCATCTGACATGGACCTTAATTTGCTGCGAGCGCGTATTGGCATGGTGTTCCAGAAGCCGACGCCATTTCCCATGTCGATTTACGACAATATCGCTTTCGGAATCGGCTTATATGAAAAACTATCAAAGGCCGATATGGCGGTGCGTGTCGAGCAAGCCTTGACACGGGCGGCGCTGTGGGGCGAGGTCAAAGATAAACTTGCGGCCAGTGGACAGAGTTTGTCAGGCGGCCAGCAGCAGCGTCTTTGCATCGCGCGGACGGTGGCGATCAAGCCCGAGGTTATCCTGCTCGATGAGCCGTGTTCGGCGCTCGACCCGATTTCGACGGCGCGCATCGAAGAGCTGATCGAAGAGCTCAAGGCCGATTATACTATCGCTATTGTAACGCACAATATGCAGCAGGCGTCGCGCACTTCGGATCAGACGGCGTTTATGTATCTCGGTGAGTTGATCGAGTTCGGGCCGACCAGCCAGACGTTTACGAACCCGCGCAATCCGCGCACCCAGGACTACATCACCGGCCGGTTCGGCTGACCCCAGATGCCCGTCAGGCTGCATGTGACGCAGTCTGCTTCTCTAGTGACCGCGAGGCTCCATGGCACATATCGTTGCATCGTTTGATGCGGAACTTCAGATCCTTAGTGCCCTCGTTGTTGATATGGGGGCAACCGTTGGACGTCAGATTGAGGAGGCGGCCGCCGCCTTCCGGACGCGCGACCTTGTGCTAGCGAAACAAGTGATTGCCGCCGATAAAACTGTCGATGCGCTGCAGGTGCGCATTGAAGAACGCGTTATCGCCATGATCGCGAAGCGCCAACCGATGGCAGTCGACTTGCGCGAAACCATTGCTACCTTGAAAATTGCCACCGACCTGGAACGGATGGGTGACTTGGCAAAGAACAACGCCAAGCGCGTGATTGCGATGAGTGATCAAGCGCAGCCCATGGGTGCAGGTGTCAATCTTGATGTGTTGAGTATGCGGGCTCGTGATCAGTTATCGCGCGTTATGCAAGCCTATGGGAGCCGCGACACCGAGCTGGCCCGTAAGGTTTGGGAAAGCGATGGCGAGATCGACACGCTGCACACTGCTTTGTTCCGTGAGCTGCTGACATACATGATGGAAGATCCACGGAGTATCCGATACTGCACGCATCTTTTATTTTGCGCCAAAAATCTCGAACGTTTTGGCGACCACGCCACCAACATTGCTGAGAATATCCACTACGTCGTGACCGGTGAGTACCTTTCAGGTGATCGCCCGAAGGGTCAAAGCCCGAGTGCGCATCTGCCCGAACAATCGGGTGCATGATGGTCTTGGGTCAGGAATGGTCGAGCATAATAGCGTGACTCGCTGTTTATGTTGCACGTCCGTGAGCCCCGTGCGCCACAGCAATAGCAACTGAAATGTGGGTGTCATACGAGTATGACAATTGAGTCGCGTTAGTTGCGAACGCTCAATTGCGAGCTACTTCGTGACTAGCGCCTGCCGCTGGTCCTGGCGTGCGTCGATATTGTTGGGCGTCATTTTCAAGTGCCGTCGGGACCAGTACCGCAAGTCCGTGAAATGCCGTTCCCTCATTGGCGCTCATGGTCGCCAGTTCCGCACTGCTTAGTTATCCCCCCCCCAACTGAGTTGCGGAACTGGCAGCGTAGTATACTTGCCCGTTCAATCGGATGGCTGACTGTCATAAGCGTGAAATAAGACTCGCGTTTATCAAGGCGCATGAAAGATACCGCAAACATCGAATACACCGATCCGCAAGTGCGCCGTCGCCGCAATCGCGCGATTTTTATATCGGATGTGCATTTGGGTACGCGGGCCGCGCAAGCCAACGCACTTCTTGATTTTCTCAGGCACAATGATGCTGATACGATTTATTTGGTTGGCGATATTGTCGATTTTTGGAAAGTCCGCCGGGGCCCGCACTGGCCTCAATCACACAATGATGTCGTGCAGAAGTTGCTGCGCAAGGTGCGGCAGGGGACGCGCATCGTTTTCATTCCCGGCAACCATGACGAAAGCTTGCGCGATTTCTGTGGCATGCATTTCGGCGGCATTGAGATATTGCGAAACGTTATCCATCAAACTGCTGATGGCCGCCGGTTTATCGTTATGCACGGCGATGAGTTTGATGTCGTCATCAGGACGGCCAGCTGGCTGGTTGCGCTTGGCGATCGCGGATACGAATTTGCGCTGTGGCTGAACCATCCCCTCAACTGGTTTCGTCGGCACCTCGGCTTCGGTTATTGGTCGTTGTCCGCTTACCTGAAGTACAGCGTGAAGCGCGCGGTCAACTTCATCGGCGCATTCGAAGATGCAGTTGCTTCAGAGGCACGACGGCACAGTGCCGACGGGATCATTTGTGGGCACATCCATCATGCGGCTGACCGTATGATCGACGGGGTGCACTACATGAATTGCGGTGACTGGGTCGAAAGCTGCACAGCAATTGTCGAGCATGACGATGGGCGGCTTGAGCTGGTGCATTGGTCCACTGACAACACTGGGCAAGCCCGGGTCAAGACCCCAAGGCAAACTTCCCCCAAGCCTAGCGCGGTTCGTGAGTCGGCGCCCGTTCCACTTGGAGTTATCAGCTTATGACAAGCGTTTCCTCATCGACTATCGCAGGACGATCACTGTTGGACGCCG
This sequence comes from Hyphomicrobiaceae bacterium, assembly GCA_043718785.1. GTDB lineage: Bacteria > Pseudomonadota > Alphaproteobacteria > Rhizobiales > Hyphomicrobiaceae > JAYSVA01. The sequence goes on along the minus strand of JAYSVA010000543.1, from coordinate 1,009 downwards.
CTGTCCATCAAAGCCGCGCGCTCTCGGTATCGGGCTTGATGGAGCGTGCCTTCACGTTCGCGTTCCGGGATCTCGTCTATGCTCAGATCTGGGAAGATCCTGTCGTTGACATGGAAGCGCTCGACATTCAGCCCGATAGTCGCGTTGTCGCAATAGCTTCGGGCGGCTGCAACGTGTTGAGCTACCTGACGGCGAACCCGGCGCACGTGCAGGGTGTCGATTTGAATGCCTCGCACGTCGCGCTGTGTCGGCTCAAATTAGCCGCTCTGACTACGCTGCAAAACCACGAGACGTTTTACGACTTTATCGGCCGCGCTGACGATCCGAAAAACGTGGCTATATTCGATAAAGTTCTGAGTCCGAAGATTGATGTTGAAGCGCGCAAGTATTGGAATCAACGTGACGGTTTTGGTCGTCGCAGAATTTCAGCATTTGAAAAAAATATCTACCGCTCTGGATTGCTTGGGCGATTTATTGCTCTTGCGCATTTCGTTGCTCGCCGAAATGGCGTTGAGCCGGAAAATCTGGTGTCCGCAACAACCCGCGAAGATATGCAGGCCCGTTTCGATCTGGCTAGAAATCGCGCCAATATTCGATAAGCGTGTTGTCAAATGGATCCTCGACAATCCGATGTCGCTGTACGGGCTTGGAATTCCGCCGGCGCAATACGTTGAACTCGCTGGTGACGCTCCGCGTATGGCGCTTGTGGTGCGGGAGCGGTTGTGGAAACTGTTGTGCGACTTCGATCTCGGCGACAATTATTTTGGCCTGGCAGGCTTTGACGCGAGGCTACAAGCCTGATGGGACCGGCCCTCTACCGCCCTATTTGCAACGTCAGAACTTCGGCGGCTCTTCGCTGTTTCAAGTGGGTAGCCGCAAATCCAGTTTTCCGGCGATGAGGTAGGTGATGGCTTTGAGGTTACGGAGCGAGCGGTAGCCGCGCGCCTTGGCTTTGGCGGCCTGGACAAGGCTGTTGATGCCTTCGATCAGGCCGTTGGCGATCCTCGAC
>JAYSVA010000542.1:0-5309 GCA_043718785.1 Hyphomicrobiaceae bacterium | reverse complement strand
CAATACTCGAACTCGGTGGCGGTGATGACGTGCTTGGCCTTGGCGAAACGGCTGCCACCGTCCAGCGGGTCGATCACGCCCCAGAAATGGTCGGCGTGGGCGTGGGTGAAGACCACATGCGTGACGCTATCGGCGGCAATCCCCGCTGCCTCGAGGTTGTCGCCGAATCTGCCCATCGATGGCATGAAATCAGCGCCGCCACCGGCATCGATGACGATCACGGCGCTGCCGGTTTTCACTACGGTGACGTTGACCTGGCCGTTTAGCCCATCAAACTTGGCGCCGTTGGTGGTGTAGAGCGCCTCAACATCGGTCTGCGCGGTGCCGGGCAGTGCAAATGACAGCGGCAGTTGCATCGTGCCGTCCGACACGACGGTAACGTCGAAGCTGCCGACCTTGAAGGCGTGGGCGGCGGGTGCCTGCGCCCAGGCTGCCGGAGCAAGACTGCCCGCGACGGCAGCGGTTGCGGTGCTGAGGAAGCGGCGGCGGGTAACAGGATGTGTGATCATCAGGAGGCTTTCTGCGAACCGGTTCGCCACTTGGCGAAGTGACACATGCAAGTTTTTGCATGTTTCCGTGTCGCTGCGCAATAAGCCGTTTCAGTTCGCCACGCTGCACGTTTCGGGGGCAGCGCTAGTATGGCCCGACAGATCGGTGATGCTGGGTTTGTTGCCGGACAGTGGGTTGTCCGGGTCCCAGGCGAACTTGATGGTTTCGAAGCGGGCGGCCAGCGCATCGTACATCAGCAGGCGGCCTGCCAGCGTGTCGCCCGCGCCGGTGATTTCCTTGAGGATCTCAGTCGCAGCCAACGTGCCGACGACGCCAACAACCGAGCCGAGCACGCCGACCTCAGCACAATTGGCGACAGCGCTGCCGGTGGGGGCAGATGGGAACAGGCAGCGGTAGCTCGGGTACGGCTTGCCGTCGGGCTGTTTCAGGTGTGGTTTCAGCGTCGTGATGTAGCCGTCGAACGGGCCGACGGCGGCGAACACCAGGGTTTTGCGGGCGAGATAGCAGGCGTCTGACACGAGGTAGCGGGTTGCAAAATTGTCCGAGCCGTCGGTGACGATGTCGTAGCGGGCGATCAGGTCGGCGGCGTTGCTGGTGTCGAGGCGGATCGGGTAGGTCTCGACTTTCACGTGCGGGTTCAACCGCTTGAGAGTTTCGGCGGCGCTTGCCACCTTAGGCGTGCCGACATGCGGCGTGTCATGCACGATCTGGCGCTGCAGGTTGTCGAGCGAAACCGTGTCGTCATCGACGATGCCAATGGTGCCAACGCCCGCCGCCGCCAGATACATCAGGATCGGCGCGCCCAGCCCGCCAGCGCCGACCACCAGCACGCGTGCGTTCTTCAGCGCCTGCTGCCCCTGTCCGCCAATCTCCCGCAGCAGCAAGTGGCGCTTGTATCGCTGAATTTCGGGGAGTGTGAGTTGGGTCATGGGGGTTACTTGTAGGTTGGGTCAAGCTTTTGCGCGACCCAACGACTTCGCCACCACCCGCTTTATGTTGGGTCGCGCAAACGGGCTTGACCCAACCTACGGCCTTTTCGCCCTCAATTCAAACTCGGCTTTGGCGCGCAGTCGACTGCGGCGATCAAGCTCTGCATCGACATACGTCCTGGACTCGCTAAGCGAGCGGGTGCGCCCGAGGCGAAAATCTTCTTTTGACTGGTCGGTGAGAACGAGTTCGCTCGCCGTCAAAGGGCGTGGCAGTCCTTTCGTGTTGGCGGCCATGGCTTCGCTTCTCGTCATGCCTTGTACCAAATGGCGTTGAATGCTGACCGTCAACGACGCTGACCTGTTGGGCATGGCAATCGGATATCGAAAAATTCCGATGGACGTAGGTCGGGTAGAGCCCTCTTGCGAGACCCGACACCGCTTGTTCAGGCCCAAACATGGCCACCACCCGGGGATGTCGGGTCTCGCGAAGACGCTCTACCCGACCTACGGACGTCATATGCGGTTGACTTCCCCCACAAGGGGAGAGCGGCGTTCTGCAGGTCAGTGTCATAACAGTCTAGAAAAAATGTTAGCACACGACAGGCCCAATTTCTACGGCCCTCAATTCAAACTCGCCCTCTGCCCCTGCAGGCCATCGCGGACGGCGGCGTCTAGGGCGTCGGTGCTGAGGGTGGCGGCCATGGCTTCCGGCACGATCCACAGGCGGTAGTCGTCGGCCAGCACTGGCGCGGTGCAGGACAAGCGGCCGCTAATTGAGGTGCAGGCGCTGTCGGCGTCGATGCGTTTGCCCTCGCGCCAGTCGTGGACCATCACCTTCATGTCGACCGGCTGCAGGTGGAAACTCAGCATGGCGAGGTCGACGTTGCGGAACACGCAGCCAAGCGAGCGTTTGCAGGCACCGGCACGGTCGCCCCAGGTGTTGCCCGGTCCGAGGGCTTTCTGGATGCTGCGGTAGTTGGCGGGCATCACGCTGCCCTGGCTGACATAGCAGCCCGCCGGGCCGCAGAGGATCGGATCGGCGGTCGGCTCAAAACGGCGGATGCCGCGCTTGCCGGGGGTCATCACGAGGAGTACGGCGACGCGGCCACTATCCGGTCCAGTCGACGACCAGCGGGCAACGCTCGAAACAGCCGGTTTCGGTGGTGTTGAAGCTGCAGTCTCGGTGTACGGAATCGACGCTGGCTTCGACGGCACAGCGGCGACGACTGGTGTTGGCACTGGCGGCGCGACGACTGGTGTTGGCAGCAGAACCATTGGGCCAACGGACGGCACCTTGACCTCGGCAGTGGAGGATTGGATCCTGGCTTCGGCGGCGCGCTGCTCACCAGCGCGTTTGATCTTGTCGGCGAGGCTGCGGGCTTCGGCCTCGCGGGCAATTTCCAAATGCTTGATTTCGGCGGCCTTGGCCTGTTTCAGGCGTTCGGCTTCGGCGCGCTCGGCATCAACGATCGCGTCGCGTGTTTTCTGCTCGGCAGCGACTTTGCGCTCCTCGGCAGCCTGCAATTCTTCCTCGGTCGCTTTCAAGCGGGCTTCGGCGATCTTGAGCTTGTCCTCTGCCTCTTTGATGGCGGCAAGGCGGGCAGCTTCCCCGGCTTTGGCATCGGCGATGATCTTCTCATCGGCAGCGCGGCGGGCAGCGGTGGATTTCTTGACGTCTTCGAGGCGTAGCTGCTCGCTGTCGGCGGCTTCGCGCACCGCTTCGGCGGCGACGGCGGCGGCCTCCATGGTGTCGGCTTCGAGGCGGGATTTTTCGATGTCGGCGCGGCGCTCTTCGGCTTCGGCTTTGGCGCGGGCCAGCATGTCGGCTTCTTCGGTCTTCAGTTGTTCAGTCAGCGCCTTGGTGTCGGCGGCGCGCTTGGCGGCGACTTCGGCTTTCTTGGCCGCGGCTTTGCGCTTAGCTTCCTCAGCGGCCTTTTTGGCCTGCACGGCTTTGGCTGCGGCGGCCTGACGGGCGACTTCCTCAGCTTGCAGCTTGGCGGCGGACTCGGCGCTGGCACCGGCAAATTTCTCGGCAATGCCGATGGCGGCGTCTTTGGTGGCCGCGTCTTTTGTTGTCTGCGCGCTGGCGCTGGTCGCAAAGCCAATGCTGAGCAGGGCTGCGAGTGAAACGTGTTGCACGAATTTTTGCATATATGGATGGGTCGACCGCATCGACTTAACTCCGCAATTGGTTTCCGCTGCTGGCAGTCGGGCGCATAAGTCGCGCTAGCAGCCCCCTGCTGTTGCGCGTGCGGTCGATGCCATTTTCTGAAAGTATTTTCCGCCCTAATCGTGGCAGTACGATGATGGGATTGTGAACCCCACATGACAGTTGCCTTTGACATGCCCGTAGAACTGACGATAGCTCGTGCTCATACCGCCCACCAGCCAGCGAGCCCTCTCATGTCCGATCATCTGCCAGATGTCTTGAAAGTCCTTGATGCCTCGGAAGAGGCGGCGCTGGGCCGTCTGTTTGAGTTCCTGCGGATCGACAGCATCTCGACAGATCCGGCGTTCAAGCCACGCTGTCAGGCGGCGGCAGAGTGGTGCGCGGCCCAACTGAAAGACATCGGCTTTGACGCCTCAGTGCGGCCAACGACGGGGCATCCGATGGTGGTCGGGCATGACCGCGCCAAGGTGCCGAAAGGTACACCGCACGTGCTGTTTTACGGCCATTACGACGTTCAGCCGGTCGACCCGCTGGAGCTGTGGGAAACACCGCCGTTTGAGCCGCGCATTGCCACCGAAAAGGGTAACGGCAAAGTCATCATCGCGCGCGGGGCCGAAGACAATAAAGGCCAGCTGATGACATTCCTCGAGGCGGCCCGCGCCTGGCGGCAGGTGGCGGGCGAGCTGCCTGTCGCCGTGTCGGTGTTGATCGAGGGCGAGGAAGAGTGCGGATCGCCCAGTTTGCCGGGCTTCCTGAAGACCACGGCGAAGGAACTGAAGTGCGATATCGCCTTGGTCTGCGATACCGGCCAGTGGGACAAGGACACGCCCGCCATCTCGACACAGTTGCGCGGGCTGGCCTCGACCGAGGTGATCATCCACGGCCCGAACCGTGACCTGCATTCGGGCCTGTATGGCGGGGCGGCGATCAACCCGATCCGGGTGCTGACGCAAATTCTTGGTGACATGCACGATGCCAAGGGGCGGGTAAAAATCCCCGGCTTCTACGATGGCGTCAAGCCGCCGAGCAAAGGCATGCGGGCGCAATGGGAGGCGCTGGGCCGGACGCCGAAATCGTTCCTCGGACCAATCGGCCTGAAAGAGGCGGCGGGCGAAGACGGCTACTCCGTCATCGAGCAGATCTGGGCGCGGCCAACCGCTGAGGTCAACGGCATCACCGGCGGCTATCAGGGCGCAGGCGGTAAAACCGTGATCCCGGCGCAGGCCTCGGCCAAGCTGACGTTCCGCCTCGTCGCCGGGCAAGACTGGAAGCTGATCACCAAGGCGTTCCAGGCGTTCGTCAAGGAACGGCTGCCAGCGGATTGCAAGGCTGAGTTCATCGGCGTGCGCGGGTCGCCGGCCATCGCGTTTGATACGGATGCACCGCACATGCACGCGGCTGCCCGGGCGCTGCAGGACGAGTGGAAGAAGCCTGCCGTCATGATGGGGATGGGTGGGTCGATCCCGATTGTCCAATCGTTCAAGGACACACTGGGGATGGACAGTCTGCTGGTCGGTTTCGGGCTGGATGATGACCGCATCCACTCGCCGAATGAGAAGTATAACCTGTCGAGCTTCAAGAAAGGCGCCCGCAGCTGGGCCCGCATCCTCGCGGCACTGGCGGAGAAGCGCTGAGGGATCGGCCCCAATCTCGCCGTGATTGCGCACCACCAACGACGGGGTTGCTGGTCCGGGGATTAT
>JAYSVA010000541.1:0-5313 GCA_043718785.1 Hyphomicrobiaceae bacterium | reverse complement strand
CACCGATGGCGGTTTGACCGAGCGCGACCAAACTATGATAGTTCGGCGGCAGGTAGACATCCACGCGCGATCCAAACCGGATCAAGCCGAAGCGCTGGCCGACGCCGATGCTATCACCCTGGCGTGCGAACGTCAGAATGCGTCGCGCGATCAGACCGGCGATCTGCACCACAGCAAATTCGCCACCACCGGGCGTTTCGATGATCAAGGCGCTGCGCTCATTGTCAGTTGATGCCTGATCGAGGTCGGCGTTCAGGAACAGCCCAGGGATGTAAATGGCCCGCGCGATCCGACCGGCAACGGGGGCCCGCTGCACATGCACGTCCATGACGGACAGGAAAATTGAGATGCGCGTCCGTTCGCCGTCGCCAAGCCCGAGTTCTTTCGGCGGTTTAACGCGACCGATTGCCGAAACACGACCATCAGCTGGTGCAATGACCAAGCCCTCGCGCAGTGGCGTGACCCGGTCCGGATCGCGGAAAAAGTAGCCGATCCAGCCTGTGATGACCGCAAAAATCCAGCCGAGCGGCGACCAGATCATAAAGCCGAGCAGTGTCAGGACGAAACCAATGCCCAGGAACTTGTAGCCATCGCTGTTGATCGGAACAAAAAAAGATCGGATGGACGTAAACAGACTTTGAGCGGTTGACACGCGTAATCCCCTGTCGGTTAGGCGAGACATGCCGACGTGATGGCGCCAGCGTTTGCCTTGAGCTTAAGCGTCCGATGTAGCGGTCTCGGTCGCGCGGCGCCAGCTTTGACTACGCCAAAGTCAACACTGCCCACACAAGAACCCACTTTCGATCATATTTCGTCCAATTTAGCACAACTGCAAATCCCGCGCGGAACAACTAGACTTCGAGTCGGCAAGCCGCGTGCTCGTGAACCGCAAACACGGCTCAACCACCGATTGTTGTACCACCACGCCGTGTGCCTTAAGCGAAAGTCTAGGATGGCCGGGCTCGCAGGTGCGCATTCAGGTTGCTCGTTTGGCTTCCAAATGCGCGACCTCTTGTTTATAGTAAATAGCAATTAGCGGGGTCCACGGGGGCGTAGGGAGGTCATTACCTGCCTATTCACGTGCTGACAAAACCTCGCATCATTTTGTAAGCTGAGCGTTCCCGCACAAGGTTTTGCGTTGAACGCCAGACACTTGTGGGAGCGAGCGATCCATGAAATGTAATCCCATCCGTTGGCTGTGGGGACTAATCCCACTGACCGGGCTTGCAGGCATCATGCTCCTCGGTAACGTCCCCGAGCAAATTCAGAGCGACCTGGGCGTTCGCGCCGAGCGTGCATTGGCCTCCAGCGGCTTTAGCTGGGCAAGGGCCACATTTTCTGGCCGTGACGCCACCATTCAGGGTGATGCTGTTGACGACACCGAACAAAAGCGGGTCGGCGGTGTGGTCCGCTCGCTCTCGGGCGTGCGCGTTGTCGACGACCAAAGCAAGCTGCTGGAAGAAGAGAAAAACTACGTCTGGTCAGCCAGCCTGCGCGGCAACAAACTCCAGATCGGCGGCTTTGCGCCAACGCAAAAGGCCCGTGGTGACATCATGAGTGTCGCGCGTGCCACGTTTCCTGGGCGTGAGATTGTTGATGGCATGAAGCTGGCGCGCGGCCTGCCTGCCAAGGATGACGCGTGGCTCGGCTGGATTGCCTACGGTTTGAAGCAGCTGGCCGGTCTTAAATCTGGTCAGGTCGGACTAGAAAATACCAATCTGACCGTCGAAGGCGAGGCCAATGATGGCAATGCCTATAAAGGCATTCGCAACGCACTAGCCAATCAATTGCCACCAGGCGTGAAACTGAAAAATGAAAAAGTAAGCGCGCCGGTCGCGAAGCCGTACACATGGGGCGCGAAGTATGCGGCCAATCAAGTGCAGCTCAGCGGCCACGTGCCGAGTGAGCGCGCGCGCGACGATGTTTTTGCTGCGGCCAAGAAGGCATTCCCGAAAGCCGCTATCGCCGACAAGATGGAAACCGCCTCTGGCGAGCCGAAGGACTGGTCTGCTGCAGCCATTGCTGCAGTGTCTCAACTCGCCACATTCGATGACGGCAGCGCCGAGATGCGCGATAACCAGCTAACCCTGGCTGGCTTAGCCAAGGACCAAGCCACAGCTGAAGACGCACGCAGAACAATGAAAGCGCTCGCAGCCTTTAGAGTTACGGATCAGATCAAGGTCCGCGAGCCGACGGCTCCGGTCGCCAACCCATATGTTACCGGCATTGCGGCAGCTAATGGCGCGGTCACTCTAACCGGTTATGTGCCGTCAGAGCAGGCCCGTACGGCGCTGATTGAAAGCGTCAAGGCGCGCCTGCCCGGCCAGCGCATAGAAGACCGGCTGCAGATCGCCAGTGGCGCGCCAGAGGGCTGGAACGGTTGCCTCCAAGGCGGACTGCTCGGTGTTGGCCGCCTTGGTGCAGGCCGCGTCGAATTGAACGGCAACTCGATGGATTTGGTCGGCTCGGCTGACGACGCCAAATTGCCAGAAGCGGTTACCCGCGAGGTCAAAGCGGCGGTTGGCGCTCAGTGCAACGCGCGAATCAATATTGCATTGAGCGCACGAGCTGAAGCCGCAGCGGCCGACGCGCGGCGTGCATCGGAACAGTCAGCCGCAAACGCTGCTGAAGCCGCCCGTCAGGCCGCCGCCTCCGCCGAGGCGACGAAGCGTGAAGCCGCAGCTAAGGCAGAAATGGCGAAAGCAGAGGCCGCAAAGGCAGACGCAGAAAAGGCTAGGAAGGGGCGGGCTGGTGAGTGCCAAGCTCAGCTCGCTGACATTGCAAAGGCCGGAAAAATTCAGTTCCGCCGCGCCAGCGCTGAACTCGATCCAAGCAGTTTCTCCACCCTGACCCAGCTAGCCAACGCCACCAACGGCTGCCCGGGCATGATGGTCGAGATCGAAGGGCACACCGATGCCGAAGGTGTCACTGAACGGAATAAGGCGCTGTCGGAGCGTCGAGCCCAATCAGTTCGCACCTTCCTGATTAGTGCAGGCGTCCCGCAAGACCGGTTGGAAGCGATTGGTTACGGCGAACAGCGCCCGGTTGCACCGAATGACACCGCTGAAAGCCGCGCTCTTAACCGGCGGATCGAGTTTACTGTGAGGCCGCAGTGAACTTGGTTGGGGCCCCGGCGCTTAACGAGTCCAATTGAAACGAATACTGATCGCCGCACATGCAACGGCCCCAAAAGCCGGTGTGGCGTGACTTGAGGAGAGCGACATGGACTATCTGCTAATCAAGCTCGTTTGGTACATCATTCTCGCGTTTGCGATTGGTATGTTTGTTGGCTGGTTTTCGTGTGGCAGCGTTGAAGATTGATTCACGCCCACCACTGCAAGCTGACCACTGCAAACATTGACGGCACGACACCCAGAACTTGGGTTAATAAGCTGACGGCGTAGGAGTTTTCCATGTCCACCTTGATCCTGCAAACAGCGCTCTTGCTGCTTGGCGCGTACTTCCTTGGTGCATGGCTCGCCTGCGTCATCCGCCGCAGCACAGCAACAACCCAACGTGCCGATGACGGCATGGTCACCCGCTCATCCACGCAGGCTGGGTTGGCCCCAACTGTCGGCGCCGCAGATCAGACAGCCCGTGCGCCTGTCCGCCGCACCGAAGTCGTGCCGGTGGCACCGCAAATCGAAACGATTAATCGTCCAATTGCAACACCGGTGGCGTCTTCTGCTGCTGCTGCGTTGCCGACAACTGCTCCGCGCGCGCCAGCGCCAGTCAGCCCAGCGCCAGCATCCCCTGCTCCGATCGCCTCTGCTCCGATGGCGCCCGCTCCAATTGCCCCTGCTCCAATTACCAAGGCTCCTGCGCCTGCCGCACCGGTTGATAGCGTCACAAGGTTCCAGGATGTTCTAACCGGGACACCGCGCCAGCCAATTCCAGCCCCGGTTGCACCAGCGCCGACTGGCATATCGACTGTGGCGACAGCCGCAACAGCTGCGACAATTGCTGCAGCAACTGCGGCGACGAGACCTGTGACGACTGCGGCTCCGACACCACCAACATTCCCGGCGCCAACGGCACCAGTACAAGTGTCAGCAACTGCCCCCGTCGCGCTGCCAGCTTCTATCGCTGCACCAGCTGTCTCTGCTCCACTTGCTGCACCAAAGCCTGCCCCCGTCGTCGAAGTCCGGCCGGTGGCAACTCCAGTTCCATCGATGTCACCTCCGACCGTCGCAGCACCTACTGCGGCACCGTTCACAATTCCGACACCGGGCCCAACACGGTCGGGCGTTGCCATGCCCGTCGCCGCCAGCCCAATCAGCCCGACGATTGCGGCAGTACCTGTTGCAGCGGCCGCTGCGACTGTCGCAGCCGCAGTCGTCGCACCAACGGCAGCGACAAGCACATCGACAATTTCATCGGCAAGCACTGTGCTGCCAACAGCTCCAGCCACTGGCGCTGACGATCTGACGCGGATCCGCGCCATCGATAGCGGTCTGCACGCGAAACTGCACCAGCTCGGCATCCGCCGTTACGCCGATATCGCCGCGTGGACCCCAGCCGATGTGGCGCGCGTCAGCCAGACGCTGGGCTTCCAGGGCCGGATCGAACAGGAAAACTGGATCGAGCAAGCCCAAATCCTTAGCCGCGGTGGCGAGACGGCGTTCGCCCGTCGCAAGGACCGTGGTGAGGCTTCGCTGGCTGCACCGTCTGCTGATCAAGGCACACCGAAAGCGATTGCGACGGCACCAGTCGTGGCTAGCCTTGCAGCTGCAGTTGCCGCGCCGGTGGCCAGCGCTATCGTGGCGACAGCCATACCAGCGGTCGCGCCGATACCTCTGGTACCAGCACCAGCACCTTCGCCCGTCGCTTCCCCCGTCCCTGCAGCCCCGGCGACAGCGGCAGCCCCAACAGTAGCAGCTGTAGCTGCGGCACCGGCTCAAGCAGAACTTCCCCAGCCAGCAAGGGTTGCCGAGCGCGCCGCATTTGCTACTCAAAGCGCGCCAACACCAACACAGGCAGCTTCACCAATTGCTACCCCGGCTGCTGTGGCAACAGCTGCGCCGAGTGCCAGTGTCACCCCTTCGGCGACATTGACCCCGCCTGCGTTGGGCCGTGACAACCTGCAGCGGATCGGCGGCATCAACGCCGAAGTGGAGCGCGTGCTGAACGTCCAGGGCGTTGGCAAGTACAATCAGATCGCCAGCTGGGTCGAAAAGGACACCACGCGCTTTGATCGGCTGCTTGGCTATGAAGGCCGCATCGCTCGTGAAAATTGGATCGAGCAAGCCCAGATCCTCAGCCGCAATGGCGAAACTGCCTATTCCCGCCAGTTCGATCTGCAGCACAGCGTCA
>JAYSVA010000055.1:0-4561 GCA_043718785.1 Hyphomicrobiaceae bacterium | reverse complement strand
ACCGCTAGTGAATTCATACGTATCGACGCTGCTACCCGAGATCAGGAGCCATTGGCCATGAACGCGTTTGTCTCAAAGAACGATTATCGCGACATCGTCGAAGCCGACCGCGAGCATGTCTGGCATCATCTCAGCCAGCACAAAAAGTATGAAACCGTCGATCCCCTCATCATCATTGAGGGTAAGGGCATGCGCGTCTGGAACACGGTGGGGCGCGAGCATCTCGATGCGACGTCGGGCGGCGTCTGGACGGTCAACGTTGGCTATGGCCGCGTCGAAATCGCCGATGCGGTGCGCGACCAGCTGGTCAAGCTCAACTACTTTGCCGGCGCGATGGGCACGATCCCTGGCGCTCAATTCGCCAAGCAGCTGATCAGCAAAATGCCGGGCATGAGCCGCGTCTACTATTCAAACTCGGGCTCGGAAGCGAACGAGAAGGCCTATAAGATCGTTCGCCAGATCGCCCACCAGAAGTTCGGCGGCAAGAAATACAAGATCCTGTATCGCGAGCGTGACTATCACGGCACCACGATCTCAGCGCTGTCATCCGGCGGCCAGTTCGAGCGCAAGGCGCACTTTGGGCCGTTCACGCCGGGCTTCATTGAGGTGCCGCATTGCCTGGAATATCGCTCGCAGTGGGGCGATGTTGAGGACTATGGCGTGCGCGCCGCGAACGCCATCGAAGAGGTGATCCTGCGCGAAGGTGCTGACACGGTTGGCGGCCTGATTCTGGAACCTGTGACTGCTGGCGGTGGCGTTATTCCTCCGCCCAAAGGCTATTGGGATCGGGTGCAGGAGATCTGCAAGAAGCACAATATTCTGCTGATCATCGATGAAGTCGTCTGCGGTCTTGGTCGCACCGGCACTTGGTTCGGCTATCAGCAGTATGGCGTGCAGCCGGATATCGTCACCATGGCGAAGGGCGTTGCCTCCGGCTACGCGGCGATCTCGTGCACGGTGACAACAGAGGCGGTGTTCAACGAGTTCAAGTCGAACCCGGACGATCCGATGAGCCACTTCCGAGACATCTCGACGTTCGGCGGCTGCACGGGCGGTCCGGCGGCAGCGCTTGCCAATATGGCGATCATCGAGAACGAGAAGCTGCTCGCCAACGTCCAGGCGATGGGTGATTACTTGCACGAGAAGCTGAAAGGCCTGGAAGGCAAGCACTCAGTTATCGGCGACGTGCGCGGTAAGGGCTTGTTCCAGGGCGTCGAGCTGGTCAGCAACCGTGACACGAAAGCGGCGCTGCCGGAGAAGCTGGTGCAGGCGATTGTCGCCGACTGCATGACCAAGTCGGCTGTCATCATTGGTGCGACCAACCGGTCGATTACCGATCTCAACAATACGCTGTGCCTCAGTCCTGCATATATCTGTAAGCGGACTGATATCGACGAAATCGTCACGGCGATTGACGGTGCGATCACGCGGACTATGGCGGCGCACTGACGGTTCAACGCGTCAACCAAATGGATTTGGCTCGCGCAATCAATGGTTGCGCGAGCTTTTTTGTGCACAACGGCATGGAACGTGGCGAAAGCTGGTGACTGTGGCTGCGAGACCGTTGCAACGACGATTGCTTGGCGGACAGTGGGAGAAAGTTGCGATTCGGACTCACTATAGATTGAGCAGACGCCCATGACAGACGATCAAACTACTGTTCCGCCGCGGCGCCGCAAACGCGATATCGTGCGCAACGGCATCGTGATGGTCTCCATGACATTTGTCGCGCTGGCGGTTGGGTTCGGCCTGCATCTGCAGATTGGGTTTGCGTTCTGGTCAGCTGCAGCAGCAGGTGCTGCCGTTTACATGGCGATGCTGTTCTCGCATCTGATGCTGTCGCAGAACCGCGAAACCTCGATGCTGAATCGCGAGCTGATCCGGCTCAACATTGAGCTGGCGGAGCTGCGTCGGAAACCGACGGAAGGCGGTGTGCTGCGTGAAGCGCCTGGTTCTGGCGGATCGAGTGCTGCGGCGGGAAATAATCAGTCCTATGGTTATGGGCGCGGCTATCAGCCGGAAGTGACGGTGCAACTTGGAGCCGTCGCGGGGCCCGAACCGCAGAATAATCAACAGGGCCAATTTGAGTTGCGAACTAAGGTTACGCCGCAGCCGAACGCGCCCGTTGAAGCGCCTCGCACAGCCGACAAACAGCCAGCGCCGAAAGCGCGCCCAAGCATGGACGATGCGGCGGATTTGCTAGCGGATCTGGGCAGCGTCGCTGATGCCGCGCCGGTTTCAACGGCAGCTCCAGCGGCGCGGCCTCGCGTGCCAGTAACGCCGCCGATGACAACGCCAGTTCCAGTTCCAGCGCCTGCAGCCGCAGTGGCAGAAGCGATGCCAGCGGAACGTCCGGTCGCTGTGGCCGAGACGAAGCCGATTGCGGCCAAGCGCACAGTGCCAACTGAGGGCGACCGTGACGTCGAGGCAATCCATGATCTGATCAAGAAACTGGCCGCGGATATTGTCGGTGGTCAAGCGGAGGCGAAGCCTGTCGTCACGCCGCCGCGCAGCACCATGCTAGTGCCAGAGCGCTTCCCGGAGCGGCTGCCCGAGAAGGCAGCAGTTGCGAAGGTCGTCGCGAAACCTGCTGAACCTAAAACTGTTGCACCGCCAGCGCCGAAGCATGTCGCCAGCGGTCGTGTGCCGGTCGCGGCAGCAAAGCCCGCAGTTCCAGTCGAAGATGCTTTGGCGCAAGCGTTGGCTGATCAACTCGATACGCTGCCGTCGGTTCGCGGCGCGGATCGTCCGTCAGCGGTCGTTGCTGCTGTCGCAGTGACGGCACCAGTTGCGATGGCGGCCGTTGCAGCGGCTAGAACTGCGGTGGAAGCCAGAATAGCCGTTAAAGCTGCGCCAGTCGCAGTTGAAGCTGTGGTGCCCGTGCGTTCCGAGCCGCCAGTGGTTGAACTAGCGCCAGTTGTTGCGGCCCCGGAGCCTGAACCCGAACCGGAATTAGACGCTGACGACTTGTCGACGATTGGCGCACAGCTGGCGGCCGGACTTGGTCCCGAGCGTGAGGAACAGCCGACTTTGGAATTAAACGTGCAGGCTTTGAAGTCGGCGGTTGATGCGATGCGGGCGCAGCCAACTGTTGCAGCACTTGCTGCGGCGCTCGATGATGCGCCATTGGATTATCAGTCTCAAGAGGAGCCATCGCAAGTCGTGAGCGATCCAGTGTTGCGCGAAAAGCTGGAGCTGATTTCTAGCGCGCTCGACGAGGACCGGTTTGATGTTTGCCTGGAAGCGATCATTGGCCTCGGCGACCGGCGCGCACAGCATTATGAAGTGACGGTGCGCCTGAAGGATGTCGACGATGATATCCGGCAAATTGCTGGTGGTTCGGGACTGCTGCCCTTGCTCGATGCGACGATTGTCGATCAAGCGGCGCGGATTGCCTGGAAGCTCGAAGATCGCGGTAAGCCCGGCTCGTTGTTCTCGCAGATCACTGGTGAATCGCTGGAGAGCGACCGGTTCCTCAACCGCTTCGCCGATACCTATCGGCACAGCGAAACCGTGGCATCGCGGTTGGTGCTAGCCTTTACGCAAGGCGATCTGCGCAGTTTCACCACGGCCCATTGGGCAACGTTGCGGGATATGGCTGATCTGGGATTCCGGTTCAGCCTGGAAGACTTGACCGATCTCGACCTGGATTTCGAAACGCTCAGGGATGCCGGATTCGCATTCGTGAAGCTGGATGCGGCGGTGTTCCTCGACGGCTTGCCGGTCGCGAACGGCCATGTTCCAGCCGCGCAAATCACGGGCTATTTCGAGGATTTGGGAATGGTTGTGATCGTTGGCCGTATTGCTGACGAAGAGCAATATGAGCAGCTGCTCGATTCAGGCGTCGGTCTCGGCTTGGGCATGCTGTTTGGGATCGCGCGTCCGGTTAAATCCGATGTGCTGAAACCGCAGCAGCGCGCTGTGGCTTGAATTTCAACTGTCGACTTTCGGATTGCTTGATTGCTGTCAGTCGGACGCGCTAAGGTGTTGGATATGCACGCAATGAGCCCTATTCCGATGATCGCGTCCGTCCGGTCGCTCGCCGCCAGCAGCGATGCCTGGATCTCCGATATCTGGGGTGTGCTGCACAACGGCCTAGTCTCGTTTCCAGCCGCCTGCGATGCGTGCATTGCCTATCGCGCGCAAGGCGGCGTGGTTGTGTTGCTGACCAACGCGCCGCGTCCGAGCCATTCGGTGATTGCGCAAATGACCGCGCTGGGTGTGCCTGCGAACGCCTACGATGACATCGTCACGTCAGGCGATCTGACGCGGCGGCTGATCGCCAAGCGCAAGGTCGGCACCGCTGATATTCCGCTGTTCCATCTCGGGCCGGATCGGGACCACGTGATCTACAAAGATCTCGGCGTCACGCTGATCGGACCTGAGCACGCCAAGCTCGTCGTCTGCTCCGGCTACTTCAACGACGACGTTGAAACGCCGGACGATTACGCGGACATGCTCAAGTTGTTCCGCACCAACGACGCGGTGATGATTTGCGCCAACCCGGACCTCGTGGTTGAGCGCGGCCATCGCATCGTCCATTGCGCCGGTGGCATCGCCG
>JAYSVA010000540.1:0-5317 GCA_043718785.1 Hyphomicrobiaceae bacterium | reverse complement strand
ACGGTGCCGACCTGCGGGCCCGGACTCCCGTGCTTGGGCTTCAGCAAAAATCCGGCCACGTCGTGGTCGAAACGTCAGCTGGCACTTTCGAAGCGGGGCAAGTGGTCGTCGCGGCGGGCACCTGGATCGGCAAGCTGGTGCCGCAGCTAGCCCCCGTGCACACGGTTTTTCGTCGCGCTCTTGGCTTCTTCCAGCCGCAACGCTCAGCCGATTTTGCTTCAGACGTTTGCCCAGGCTACACGTTTAGCAACGATGACCTATCAATCTACGGCTTTCCGATCCACGGCTTTCCCGGCGTCAAAATCGGGCGCGACGGCCACCTGAATGAGAGTGGCGATCCCGACGAACTTTCACGTGACGTTGGCCCCCGTGACGAGGCGTGCCTGCGCGAGGGCGTGCGCGCGTTCCTCCGCGATTGTGACGGCCCACTGATGCGCCTGCAGGCCTGCGTGCTCAATGACACGCCGGACAAGAACTTCATCATCGACCGGCTGCCTGACATGCCCAGCGTTCACATTGCGTCAATGTGCTCGGGCCACGGCTTTAAGTTTTCAGCCGTCACTGGCGAGATCATTGCTGACCGGCTGCAAGATAAGCCTGATCGGTTCGACCTCAGCTCGTTCCGACTGGCGCGGTTGCTCAATCCTTCACTGCCACTTTGACGGCAGCGTCCCAGACTTTGACGTAACCGTCGGCACTGGCGACGGCGAGCTTGCGACCGTCAGGCGAGAACATCAGCGACGACACCGCCGGTCCGGAGACGCTGAGCGTGCGCACGGAGCGGCCCTTTTTATAGTCCCAAATGCGCACGAGCCCGTCTTCGTCAGCCGATGCCAGATGCTCGGCGGTGGGCGAGAAGCTCAGGCCTGTGACCTTCACCTTGTGCACGGACAATTGGCGAACCAGCCGGTTGGCCGTCGTCGACCATAACCGCACGCCGCCATCCAGACTGCCGGACGCTAAGGTGCGGCCGTCATTGGAGAAGCCGAGCGCGGTGACGAAATCCTTGTGGCCCTTGTAGGTGCGGACCAGCGCTGAGCTCTCAGGTTTCCAAAGTTTGACAGTCTTGTCAGCACTGCCGGATGCGAAAAACGGCCCCTCTGCTGCGGTAAAGGATACTGCCTGAGCGGCACTGTCATGCCCCTCGTAGACGTGTACCGGGATTAAGGGCGTCTTGACGTCCCACAGCGTCACGGACCAGTCGTGGCTGGCGGCCAGTATCTGACCGTTGCTACCTGCGAACGACACCGACCAGATCGCCGCCTCGTTGCGCCGGAGGGTCGCGACCCTGGAGCCTGCATCAAGATCCCACAGCATGACGTTGCCATCGCTATGACCCGTGACCGCCCGCCGTCCCGAGACGGCAACTGTTGTGGCCGTCGCCCCGCCAAGATCGATGGATTTGGCGAGCGAGCCCGAGCCAGCGTTCCAGACTTTCAACGTGCGGTCCGCGCCGACCGACACAAGCGAGCGGCCATCGTCCGTAAATGCCACCGACTTGGTGCCACCGGCGTGCCCACGAAACTCGAACAACGGCTGATTTTCTTTCGGCGCGCTGCTGCTGGCGACGATGGCGCCGCCGCGCAACTCATAGCGCGGGATACGGTCTTTCAAGCCATAGGCAGCGCTGGCAACACCAACGACGAGCAACACTTTGACCAGCGTTGGCCGCCACGACGTCTCAGCCGTCCGCACCCGTTGCGGGCGTGGCGTTTCTTTCCGGCGCACGGGTGGTGGTGGGGCTGGCTTCGGCTCAAGCTTGGGTGATTTCCCGCCCGAACCTTTGGCGGCAACCTCGGGCGGCCCGACTTTAACACTCGGCGGAGGCGGCGGCGGACTGAGCGGACTAGTCGCCGAGGCAGCAGCTGCCGGGACGCCAGCCGCTGCATCCGGCTTGCGCTTGAAACCGTCAAGGAATTCCATCAGGCCGCCCTTGCGGGGCTGCTGAGGTTTAGCTGCTGGTGCCGCGACAGGCTCAATGATCGCTGCGGGCTTGGGCTTGGCCACCACAGGTTCAGCAACTGGCTTTACTTCAGCAGCTGCCGGGGTGTCCGCCGCCTTGGCCTTTTTCAGCCAGCCTGACTTCGCGGGTTTCTCACCGGCATTGGCTAGAAGCTCGGCGCGCCACGCCTGCACAGTCGGCGGGCGTTTATCGATGTCGAGCACGAGCGAACGGTCAATCGCTGCCAAGAACTTCGGACGATAGGCAGCAATTGCCGCATCTTTCGCCGGAATATACTCGTCCTTGACGATGCGCGACGGGCTATCTGGCGGACGCTTGCCGGTGATGCAGTGATACAGCGTCGCGCCGAGCGCATAGATGTCGGTCCACGGTCCCTGCTGCTTGCCGGTTTCGGCGTACTGCTCGTAAGGGCTGTAGCCGGGCTTCACCAGCGCACTGACCTTGCGCGAATGCTGGGCGATATCACCACGCGCCGAGCCGAAATCGATCAGTACCGGCGACCCATCACTGCGCACCATGATGTTGTCAGGCGCGATGTCGCGATGCAGGAAATCCGCTGCGTGGACAATCTCTAGGGCCTCCAACAGCGGCGCAACGATTAAGTCAAGTTCGGCCTGTCGTGGCGCGCGGCCGAGGCCCTTGATCCAGCCCTTCAGGCTGGCGCCTTCCTCGAAGTGCAACACCATGTAGCCGGTGTTGTTAGCGCGGAAATACCTGTAAACACGGCAGATATTGCGATGATCGAAGAGCGCCAAGGTCTGCGCTTCGTCGAGGAAGCGGTCGAGGCCCCACTGGTAGTCGCCAGCGCTATCGCTGGAACGCGGCACAGCCCCCAGATCTTCGTTCCGGGCGGCGAAATCGCTCGGGAAGTATTCCTTGATGGTAACTTGGCGGGCGAGCGCTGTTTCCGTTGCCAGATAAGTGATGCCAAAGCCGCCCTGACCCAGCACGCGCTCGATCCGGAAATCGCCGACCAGTTCGGTTCCTGTTGGCAGTGCCAGAACGTGGGACATGAGGCTCGGTTTTGGGGCGGAAACTAAGTCAGGCTGGCGATACGCGATGTAGGCGATACTTGCTTCGGCGACACGTGTCACTTGCAACACACACCAAAGATCGCCAACAATTGTGGCGAGGATGGTTCGAGTTCGTGGATAATCCGACCAATTGTTGTCGTCTTAGGGGTTTGTGACATTCTCGCATCAAAGAAAAGCTGCGAAAATCAACTTCACACCTCGAAGTATGGCCAGAACTTTCGATCCGTCAACGAGTTAGCGTCATGTTGTTGCCGCGATGTGGCGCAACGTTTGAGTGAAACATTTCGGAAGCCATGCGATCAGCCCCCATCATAGCCACCATTGTTTTCAGCGTCGCATTGGCTGGCGTGGCGGCAATCGTGTTTGCCGATCCGGCGGCAGCAGCGGCAGCACTTGGCCTAACGCTCAGTGCCACTTGGGCGTTCGCCAGCAGCGCCTGGGCCATCTCGCAGTATTGGGCCATTGAAAACTACAACCGGACGCCAGCGCTGATGGTTGGGCTGGCAGCCTTGCTGCTTTTGCCGCCATTGGCACTGGCGAGCGGCCTCATCACATGGATGGCGCTACCGCGCCCGGGACGCGCACCGGCTGGCGGCGAGCCCAATGCCGTCTCGCCTGTTCCGAAGCACCGCACCACGCCCGATCATCCCTCCAATATGGCATGGCCGCGCGAGGCTTGGCTGACGTTTGAGCAGTATCCGGGCTTGTATCGTTCGATACCACGTGAGTTACTGAGCATTGGCCGGGGCGAAGATAATGATCTGGTGCTCGACGCCGCGACCGTGCACCGTTATCACGCCATCATTCAACGGACGCCAGATGCACTGTTTCTGATCAAGGATCTTGGCGGTCCGGGCGGCAACGGTGTTGTCGTCAACGACGAACGGGTGACAGAAGCGCACCTGCTGGATGCTGACCGCATCCGGCTTGGTGCGGTAACCTTGGTGTTTCATGCCCGCCGTGTCGGCGACAGCAGCCAGAACGATCACAGTAACCGCACTTTGCATTAATGGGGGCCACATGGCAGACGACAAGGCAGATCAAGGCAAAGCGCACGGCGGGTTTCTCGGCTCACTGCGAGACGCGTTGGCGGCAGCAAGTCGGGATGACCCGTCGAAATTGCCAGTAGCGGCGGCCATGACACCGCCGCCGCTCCCACAATCCACTCCAGCTTCTGCCGAGCCACAGCACACGCCACCACCATCACCGCCTCCCTTGCCGAGTGCGGCTGAAGCCGCGCGGCAGGCTCGCGGCGGTACCCCGCACATTCCCGCGTTAGATCGTGCACTGGAACGCCACGTCGATGCCGATGCCGCGCCAACGACAAAAGTGATCCGCGGCCTACCGCCTGCGCCGAAAGCCGCGCCCGAGGAAGACACCGCCCGGACGCAGCTGGTGCGCGGCAAACCGCAAGTCCAACGCGGCAACTTCGCGACGGATCCGGTCGTCGGATGGCTTGTGGTGGTCGGCGGCCCCGGTCTCGGTTCATTCCGCCCTGTGTTCGAAGGCAACAACACACTCGGTCGCAGCTCAAGCCAGCGCGTGCCGATCGACTTTGGCGACGAGGCCATCTCATCAGAGGAGCAGGCCTACATCCGCTACGACTCAAGCGAGCGGTCGTTCCTGTTCGTGCCCAATCTCGCCAAAACCAACGTGGTGCAAGTCAACAGCAAGCGGCCAACGTCTGCGGTACCGCTGAACGCCATGGACGTCATCATCATGGGGCGGACGCAGCTTGTATTCGTGCCGTTCTGCGGTGCTGACTTTGACTGGGCCGAACTTGCAGAGATCAAAGGCTGATGGTGCACTACGAGGCCGCACTTCGCGCCACCCAGGGCGCCCGCCCCTACCAGGAAGACACGGCCGAAATCTGGCCACGTCCTGCTGGCGGCGACGGCTGGCCTAACGATGGGCGTCCAAGCTTAGAACCGGGCCATCTCGTTACCGTTCTCGCCGATGGCATGGGCGGACATGCGGGCGGATCGCTGGCCAGCCGCATGGCCTGCGAAGCGTTCCTCGACGCGTATGCCCAAGCAGGTTTGATTGCACCGCAAGTTCCGGCCCGCCTCAGCCTCGGTCTGGACCGTGCGAATACCGCGATTGCCGCCAAGGTGATCGAAAAACCAGCGCTTGCCGGCATGGGCACGACACTGGTCGGCGTCGTGTTCGGACCGCAGGGCGTCGAATGGATCAGCGTCGGCGATAGTCCGCTATACCTGTTCCGGCGCGGCGAACTGGCCCTGCTCAACGAGGACCACTCGTTGGCACCCGCGCTCGATCAGTTGGCAGCGCAGGGCAAGATCACGGTTGAGCAGGCTCG
>JAYSVA010000539.1:0-2464 GCA_043718785.1 Hyphomicrobiaceae bacterium | reverse complement strand
TGCGGGCCAAGCTTGGGCTTCCTGGCGGCCAATCGCTGCGGGAGACGTTGGAAGAGGCGCTCCACGCTGAGGGCAAAGTCGACGGTGACACCAACAACGCGTTCTCGACCGAGGAACGCGGCATGCTGCTGCGGCTGCTGCGGTTCGGAGCCCTGCGCGTTGAAGACGTGATGGTGCCGCGTGCCGATATCATTGCCGCTGACGAAGCCGAGACACTGGCCGACCTGCTGCGCACATTCCAGGAGGCCGGCGTTTCGCGCATTCCGCTGTTTCACGAAACCCTCGACGATCCCCGCGGTATGATCCACATCAAGGATTTGCTCGGATGGATGATCAACACGGCGACGCCTGATGTGCCCAAGGACGCCGCTAAGCCAGGTGTGGCCAAGCCGCCCGTTCCGGTTCCCACAAAAGACCAGCCACCTGCCACCGATCTGATACCGGCCTTGGATTTGACCCGCGTGGATTTGACCAAGACGACCATGACGTTGCCGTCCAAAATCCGGCGGCAGCTGATGTTCGTGCCGCCATCGATGCCAGCGATGAACCTGTTGCTGCGGATGCAATCGACACGCGCGCACATGGCGCTGGTGGTCGATGAGTACGGCGGTACTGACGGCCTTGTCACCATCGAAGATCTCGTTGAGCAGATCGTTGGCGAGATCGAGGACGAGCACGACGAGCAGGAGGCCGCGCTGATCCAGCAGGACGCCAAGCTCGGTCTGGTCGCGTCGGCCCGCACCCCTGTGAAAGAGCTTGAGGTCTTGCTCGACGTCAAGCTTCTGACGCCTGGCGATGAAGAAGACATCGACACCCTCGGTGGCCTCGTGTTCGCACTTGTCGGTAGGGTTCCAGCGCGTGGTGAGATCGTCGCCCACCCCGGCGGCGTCGAATTCGAAGTGCTCGATGCCGACCCTCGTCGCGTCAAGAAACTCCGCGTCAGCCGCTCCGGCAGCCGCGAAGCGGTTGTGGTCAAAACATAACACGACCAACCCATTCAAGATCAGTATGCATTTCAATTTGATGGCATTGGATTGATGCGACCTCCAAACCAGTGAGCGACTGTCAATATTCGGAGCACTCCTTCGTGGCAAAGAACAGAAAATCAAAATCAAGTACGATTGAAATGGAGTTTGACAAAGCGCTTGGCGAATTCGCCACTGTCAAGGCAACTGATTTGGCGACACGCGCGGATGAACCACTTCGGCTTCAAGAGGACGACACGGGTGCGCGGTTCCTGGTCTACGTAACGGATCGAGGGGTTCGGCACGAACTACGGTTCGAGGGGGAACAACCATGGTTCACCCAAAAGCAACTCGCCGATATGTTTGGGGTATCGGTTCGCACAGTTGGCGATCATGTCAACAAATTCATCGAAGATGGTGAGCTGGGTGATTCAGTTACGCGGAAATTCCGCGTAACTGCCACAGACGGGAAAACGTATGACACGACACATTATGCACTCGATGTAGCGTTTTACGTCGGTTACCGGGTCAACTCAACCGCAGGTGTCCTGTTCCGCAAATGGGCAACGGCAGTTCTGATCCAGTTTGCGACCAAAGGCTTCGTGATCGATAAGGATCGATTGAAGGATCCAGATGATCCGAGCATCGTCGACCACCTCGGCGACATCATTGACGAGATTCGCGCGGCTGGGGCGAACGCCTTCCGCGAGGTCAAGAAGCTTTGCTCTGCTTGTGCGGATTATGACGGAAGCACCGAGAAGGCTACGGCGTTCTTCGCGTCGATGGAAAACAAGTTGCTATGGGTAGCAACTGCCGAGCGCGGTTCCATGACGTCTGCCGAACTCATTTTAAGCCGCGCTGATGCTGCGCAGCCGAACATGGGGCTGACTTACCACACGGGCAAACGCGGCGAACCGACCCAACGCGATGTTGTTGTTGGAACGAACTATCTTCTTGTCGAGGAGCAGCAGGTTAAGAACAAAGTTGTCAATCTGGTCCTGCGTTATCTAGAGGACCAGCATCGGCAGAAACGTATCGTCTACATGGACAACCTTGGAAGCAAGCTGGACGAGTTCATCAAGTTCAACGGGTGGCCTTTGTTGACCCATAAGGGGCAAAAGAGCGGGGAGAAGGCACGCGATTACGCAAGGCGTCTTCTGAGCGAATATAAACAGCGACAGCTAAACTAATGGATAGCGAAGTGGAATTGATCGGCCCAGGCCAGAAAACTGTCCTGGCGGAGAGCGAATAGTGCAGCTAGCCAAGCATGACCACAACACTGTTTCAGCAGCACCGTTGTTGAGCAGTTTGCATGTGCACATTATTCAACTGACCGGCTGGCGCGCGAATGGTGCAGCTTGGCTGGCGGGCATTGTCTCGACGCTCAGCATGGCGCCGTTTTTCTGGTGGCCGCTGCTGTTCGCGACGTTGCCGGTGCTGGTCTGGCTGCTGGAAGCCACGCACACGCTCAAGCGCGCCGCCTGGATCGGCTGGTGGTT
>JAYSVA010000538.1:0-2465 GCA_043718785.1 Hyphomicrobiaceae bacterium | reverse complement strand
GCCGTTGCCTGAGCTTCCGCCACGCGCTCAAGTTTGCTGGTGCCCTTGACCACCCAGACATAGGGCGGCTCACCACCCGGACGCGGCACGTCGTCGGCAAGCTTCAGCAGCTTACCGGCCTTGCGCATTGTCGCCGAACTGCAGGTGTCAGGCAGGAAGACGATGGGCGCTTCCAGGCCCTTCGCGCCGTGCACGGTCATGACGCGGACCTCATCGCGGGTCTGCTCCATGTCGCGTTTAATCTCGCGTTTCCCCTCTCGCAGCCAGTGCAGAAAGCCCGGGATCGACGGCGGCGCGCTGTCGTCATAGGTGAGGGCAAGATTGAGGAACTCATCCAGTGGGTCCGCCGCCTCCGGCCCGAGCCGGTTGAGGAAGCGGGTGCGGGCACCCACCTTGTGCGGTTGGTCCGGATCGAGCAGCTCCTGATCGAGCAGGCTGGCGTAGAACTCGAACGGCGGCATGAAGTCCGAGGCCATCCGCCAACGCCGCAATGCGGTGGCGGCGGGCACCAGGCGCGGGTTAGTCTTGGCGGCCTCCAGCAGGGCCGTCCACAGCGTCGCATTGCGAGCGGGGGCGAAGCCGATCAGGTCGTCATCGGTGAGGTCGAACAAGGGTGACTTCAGCACAGCCGCGAGCGCCAGATCATCTTCCGGCAACGTCAGAAAATCACCGAGCGCGACCAGATCTTGCACCGCGATTTCGGAGGACAGCAGCATCCGGTCAGCACCGGCCACCGGGATCTCGCGGGTCTTCAGCGCCTGCACCATCTGCGCTGCGAACAACCCACGTTTGCGCACCAGCACGATGATATCGCGTGGCCGGATCGGGCGATTGCTGGAGGTCAGCTTTTCGCCAGTCGCCAGCCAGCCCTTGATGGTGTCGGCGATGCGGGCCGCGACTTTGGCCACTGGCGTCGACACGGTGGTCGCTTCGCTGTTCGGCTGAAAGGCATCGCTGGCGTCCACCTCATCCCAGATTTCGGTTGGCCAGATTTCGACGAGCCCGGCTTGCCCCAAGCGCAATGCCAAGTGCGAGACCGCGCTGCCGGTGGCCGACAGGCCCGGTGTCCGTTCGGGCGAGGCAAACACCTTGTCGACGGCGGACAGCACGGGGGCGACGGAGCGGAACGACAGCTGCAGCGGCACGGTGCGCCACGGCAGGCCCGCCTGCGCGGTGGTGGCCGCAAACCGCGTGCCGGTCTCGGCAAACATTTTCGGCGCCGCGCCCTGGAAGCTGTAGATCGATTGCTTCTCATCACCGACAGCAAACAGCGTACGCGGTGCTTCTGCCGTGCCGACGCCGGAGAAGAACTCACCAGCCAGCGCTTCAATCACGCGCCATTGCGTCGGGCTGGTATCCTGCGCTTCATCGACGAGAATGTGGTCGAGGCCGCCGTCGAGCTTATACAACACCCACTCAGCCTGGGTGGAGCGGCTGAGCAGGTTGGCGGTGGCCTCGATCAGATCGTCGAAGTCGAGGGCGGCGCGGCGGGCCTTGGCCTCGGTGTAGCGCTGCTGCACGGCGTCGGCGATCCGCAGCATCGCCATCGTCGCCTCAACCAGCACGAGGTTGCGGCGGCGTGAGAAGATCGTCACGACACGGTCTTGGACGCGGTTCAACTGTTCCAGTACGTCGGGGTATTCAGCCGCCAGCCCCTTGGTCATCATGTTGGCGCGTGGCGTCTCTGATGAGGCCGTCAGGAATAACTCGATAAGGTCTTCGGCTTTCAGGCTCGGCGATGCGGCGATCAGCACATTGTTGACGCGTTCAGCAGCCTTCTGATCGTTGGCTGTACCCGTCGCCAAGATGCCTTTGATCCGCACCAGCTCCGCATCCGGGAAAACGGCTAGCAGCTCGGCGTTCAGCGCCGCCAATGTGGTGTCTGCGGGGATATCAAAAATACGGCGGTACAGGGCTTCGGCCTCGGTGAAACGCGGCGCGTCGGGGTTGCGCAGATCCAACCGGGACATCGCCTCCAGCCATTTGCGCTGGCCGAGCGCATCACGCAGCGCCTCGTCAAAGCTATCGTTGGCGGCGTAGACAATCATTGTCTTCAGGGCGTGCGCCAGCTCCGGGTCGGCGGGGCTCTTCAGCCGTCCGATGGTCGCGACAGTCAGCACATCGTCAATGGCTTCGCGCCGTATGGTCTGGCCCATATCGTCGTCGAGAATTTGGAACCCCGGCGGCACCCCGGCTTCGAGCGGAAAGCGCTGCAGCAGCCGCTCGCAGAAGGCGTGGATCGTCTGCACCTTCAGGCCGCCCGGCGTCTCGATGGCGCGGGCAAATAGCTGGCGGGCGCGGGCGATGTCGTCAGTGGTCGGCGTGATGTCGAGCAGCTTGGAGAGTTCAGCCGCCAGCTTCTCGTCGGATGCTAGCGCCCACAGGGACAGGTCCTGGAACACCCGCTGCGCCATTTCGGCGGCCGCCGCCTTGGTATAGGTGAGGCAGAGAATACGCTCCGGCTT
>JAYSVA010000537.1:0-5335 GCA_043718785.1 Hyphomicrobiaceae bacterium | reverse complement strand
TTGCTACGAATGCGTCGATGTCGAATGGCACGGATGTGCCGCTCGCTTCTCCCTCAATCAACGCCGAGCGCAAGGCTGCCAGTTTTGTCCTTTGATTTCCAACCAAGGCACTCACTCCGCCGCCTGTTTCTGCACGAGGCTCAGTTTCGGCTTGGCGTCGCTACCAACTTCGCTAGCGGCGAAGTGCAGCGGGCCGCCACGGAATGGCGCGAAGCCGGTGCCGAAGATGACGCCAGCGTCGACGAGATCCGCGTTCTGCACGACGCCGTCATCGCGGGCACGTCTAGCTTCGGCGATCAGCGGCTCGACCAGCTCACGGCCGAGCGTTAGCAGGGCAGATTTCGGATAGCTCTTGTCAGCCTTCACGGCCTTACCGTCTTTCCACTCGTAGAAGCCACGGCCCGATTTCTTACCGGTTGATCCAGCGGCCACCAGTTTGTCGAGCGCCGACCCGTCCGGGTTGTTGCCAAGGATCTTGCCGACGTGGGCGCAAACATCTAGGCCAACCGTATCTGCCAGCTCAATCGGCCCCATCGGCATGCCGAAGGCGCGAGCAGCTTCGTCGATCTTTTCCTTCTCTTCGCCCGCTTCCATCCGCTTCATCGCCGCCATCATGTAGGGGGCGAGCACGCGGTTAACCAGGAAGCCCGGCACGCTCTTGGTGATCAGCGGGAATTTGTCGATAGCCGTGACGAAGGTTGCGCCCTTCTTCACTTCCTCATCGCGGCTGGTGGTGCCGTGGATCACTTCGACCAGCGGCATCTGCGCCACCGGATTGAAGAAGTGAATGCCGATCAGCCGGCCCGGATCGGCCAGTGGCTTTGCGATGTCCTCGATCATGATCGAAGAGGTGTTGGAGGCCAACACCGCGCCGGGTTTCAGCTTGCTTTCGAGCGACAGGAACAGCTTCTGCTTGACCTCAAGCTTCTCGACAATCGCTTCGATGACGATGTCGGCGCGGCCAATGCCCTCGCCTTTCGGGTCGGCAATCAGACGGCCTTTGGCGGCATCGCGCTGGGCCTTGGTTTTGAACTTGCGGGCCAGCGTTTTGGCCTGGGCCTCGATGCCCTTCTTGATCGCGTCTTCGCTGAGATCCTCCAAGGTCACTTCCATGCCGGAGGCGACGCACCAGCCAGCAATGTCAGCACCCATCGTACCCGCGCCAATCACGTGCACGCGTGTGGGTTTCCACGTCGAGCCCTTGGGCGCCTGGGCCTTCAGCATCTCCGACAGCTTGAACACCCGGCGCAGGTTGCGTGAGGTGTCGCTGACCATCAGCGGGGCGAACGCCGTGGTCTCGGCGGCCTTCATGGCGTTGAGATCACCGCCATGTTTCTCGAACAGATCGATCAGGCGGAACGGCGCTGGATAATGATCCTCGCGCACCTTCTTGGCGGTCTCGGCGCGCATCTTGCCAGCCACGAAGCCGCGCACCGGCCATTGCGTGGTCAGGCGGCCGACCAGTCCGGCGGTGGCTGATTTGCGCTTCTGCTGCACGGCTTTGCGGGCGGCCCAGCGGAGCGCCTGCGGACTATCAACGAGCTGATCCAGCAGGCCCATGCCGCGTGCGGCTCCGGCCCGGATCATCGAGCCAGTCAGCATCGCTGTCATCGCCGCCATGCCGCCAGCTTGGCGGATGGCGCGGGCAGTGCCGTTGAAGCCGGGGAAGATGCCGAGTTTGACTTCAGGGAAGCCAACGCGGGTCGAATCGTCCTTCGTCGCGATGCGGTAATGGCAAGCCAGCGCCAGCTCTAGTCCGCCGCCGAGGCAGACGCCGTGGATCATGGCGACCACTGGCACGGGCAACCGCTCAATCCGGTCGAGCATGGCGTTCACGGTCTTGATGTCCGTGATGACTTTGGCTTCGGTATCGAGGGCTTCGAACTCGCGAATATCAGCGCCGACAATGAAGCTTTTTTCCTTCGCAGAACCGATGACCAAACCCGAAATGGTCTTGGCCTTCGCACCGGCGTCAACCGTGTCGACAATCGCTGCTAGTTCTTCAATCGGGCGGCGGCCAAGCGCGTTGGCGCTTTCGCCTTCGCGGTCGAACATCGCCCAGGCGATGCCCTCGCCATCAATCGAGAACTTCCAGTCTTTCAGCGCGGTCATGTCGGCCATCTGGACCTCCATTGGTTTTTCTCCCTCTCCCCGTTTTTCACGGGGAGAGGGCCGGGGTGAGGGGCGGCAACAGGCTGGAGCAAGCGGCTGCCCCTCGCCCTCGACCTGCTGCCGCTTGCGCGTCAGCTGGTCTCTGCCCTCCCCCGTAAGTGGGCGGGGAGAGGGCAAAAAGTTATTCTGCTGCCTGAGCCTTAATCATATTGTGGCCGGGCACCATGAAATTCGGCTTCACTTCGGCGGGATCGAAGCTGTCAACGGCGATGACGCGGGCCGTCAGCACTTCAACTTCGCGCAGCAGTTTGGCTTCACCCTCGGTGACGATGCCCTGGCTGAACGCGTCGCCGATCCAGTCGATGCCATGATAGCGGCGGATCTTGCCGTCGCGGATGGCGCGGTCAAGCTTGCGCTCGGCCGGTTCAGCGGCAATCACTTTCGCCAGTGTTACTTCGAGCAAGCCGGTCGGATCGCTTGGATCTTTTGAGATGTACATGTAGCGGGTCAGGCGGTCGCGCACATCGCCGGGCTCAAGGGCCAAGCGCACCACGTCGTGACCCAGTTGATCGGACGCCGGCTTGTACGGATTGCCGAGTGGGAACACCAGCGCCCGCATGAACACGCGCGCCCAGGCGACAGGGAAGTTCTCAATCGCGCCGCGCATCGCCTGCTGATAGCGGTACAGGCCGTTTTTGGCACACAACGCCACGATCTGGTGATCGGCTGCCGGTTTGCCGTCATCCTCATAGCGCTTCAGCACGCACGACAGAATGTACAACTCCGATAGTGCATCGGCGAGGCGACCAGTGATCTTTTGTTTGGTCTTTAAGCCGCCGCCGAGCAGGGCAACGGTCAAGTCGGCAACCAGCGCAAAGCTGCGTGACGCGCGCCATAGCTGCTTATACCACTCGGCGGTGCCGTAGGCTTTCTCCGGCACATGGGCAAAGAAGCCGCCACTCAGGTTGTGGAACAGCGCGCCGAACACGTTCGACAGCGAGAACGACAGGTGGCCGAGGAACGCATCCTCGAACGCGATCAGGCCAAGGCGGGTATCAGGGTTCTGCACCGCTTGCACCTCCTTGTAGAGGTACGGGTGCGAACGCAGTGCCCCCTGGGCAAACGTAATCAACGTCCGCGTCAGGATATTGGCACCTTCGACGGTAATGCCAACTGGCACCATCTGGTAGGCGGATTGCAGGTAGTTCGTCGGGCCATCGCAAATCGCACGGCCGCCGTGGATATCCATCGCATCGTTGACCGACGAGCGCATGCGCTCGGTCGCCTGATACTTCATCAGCGCCGAGATGACGGCGGGTTTTTCCCCGCGCGATACCATCGCGGCGGTGACACCGCGCGCCGCTTCTAGCGAGTAAGCGTTTTCGACCAACCGGGTCAGCGGCTCTTCAATGCCTTCCATCCGCCCGACTGGCAGACCGAATTGCTTGCGGATCCGCGAGTAGGCGGACGTAAAGCGCAGCATCGCCTTGGTGGCTGCCGTGCCGGACGACGGCAGCGAGATGGCGCGTCCCGCCGACAGGCATTCCATCAACATGCGCCAGCCGTGACCGGCCATGGCTTCGCCACCGATCACCCATTCAATCGGGATGAAAACGTTGGTGCCGGTGTTCGGACCATTCGGGAACGCAGCCCCGCTCGGCAGATGGCGACGGCCAATATTGACGCCGGGATGGTTCGCCGGAATGAGTGCCAGCGTAATGCCGACTTCGTCGCTTAATGTGCCACCAGCGGGCGCGCGGCGGGCCAGCAGCTTGTCCGGATCGAACAGCTTGAACGCAAGGCCCAACAGCGTCGCCTTCGGTCCGAGCGTGATATAGCGCTTGTCCCACGACAAGCGAATGCCCAGCACTTCGCGGCCCTGAAACATGCCCTTGGTCACCGTGCCGATGTCGCGCATGGTGGCGGCATCCGAGCCCGAAGTTGGGCCGGTCAGCGAGAAGCACGGGATATCCTGGCCCTTGGCGAGGCGCGGCAGATAGTGGTGCTTCTGCTCGTCGGTGCCGTATTTCTCAATCAGTTCGCCCGGTCCGAGCGAGTTTGGCACCATGACGATGGTGCAGACATCCGGCGACCGTGAGGCAATTTTGCCGAGGATGAGCGACTGCGCCTGCGCCGAGAAACCCAGCCCGCCGTGCTCTTTCGAGATCAGCATGCCAAAGAAGCCGTGCTTCCCGGCAAACTTCCAAATCGTGTCTGGAATTTCCTTGTTGTTGAAGCGGATGTTCCAATCGTCGATCATCGCGCAGAGCTCTTCGGTCGGGCCCTCCAGGAAGGCCTTTTCCTCAGCCGTCAGCAGCACCGGCGGCACGGCGCGCAGTTTCGACCAATCCGGCGTGCCAGAGAACAGTTCCGCATCAAAGCCGATAGTGCCAGCATCCAGCGCCTGCTGTTCGGTGTCCGAGACCTTTGGCAGGATCTTTTTGACCATGTGGAACGCCGGTTCCACCAGGATTTTGCGGCGCAGCGACGGAACTGAGAACAGCGCGAGGCTACCCGCCGTCAACCAGGCCAGAGTCGACATCGGGCCAAAGCCAGCAGCGCCATCATGCTCGGCGTAACCGTTGTAGATCGCCAAAGCGATCAGCCCAGCGGCCACGGCCCAGGCCCAAATCGGTGCCCGGCGCATTGCCAGTGTCGCTACAATCGCGAGGATTAATCCCGCAAAAACCAATTCTGTCATGTCTCAGCTCCGGTCCTGTAATCCGGCCATTTGACTGTAGGTCGCGGATGATGCCGCGCCACAAACAGTCCATGACCTTCGTCTAAGATTGGCTACCCTACACGTCAATAGTATACTTGACCTTTACGTCAACGTAAAGCCTGCCTTATTTGGCCGAGGCCACGTCCAGCAGGTTTCCGCAAGGATAGCAGTTTAGTTCGACCGATCAATTGATTAGGATCAAAACAGGCGACCGCCGTTGGGCAGGCTGAGGTCTGGTTTGAACAGCACAACGGCCCCATTGGGGTCCGGAAAACCGAGCGTCAGCACCTCGGACATGAACTTGCCGATCTGGCGCGGCGGAAAGTTCACCACTGCCGCCACCTGCCGCCCGACCAGCTCCTCAAGCGTGTAATGCACCGTGATCTGCGCCGACGACCGCTTGATGCCAATCACCGGCCCGAAGTCGATTTTCAGCTTGTAAGCCGGTTTCCGCGCCTCCGGATAAGGCTCCGCCTCAACAATCGTGCCGACCCGGATATC
>JAYSVA010000536.1:0-5336 GCA_043718785.1 Hyphomicrobiaceae bacterium | reverse complement strand
GCGCTGACGAATGATAGGACCAAGGCCCCCGCGTCAACACCGAGCGGCGCGAGCATCCACCATGCCGACTTGTTGAGGTCGTGTAGGCGACGTGCGCTCAGAGCCAGGGTGCTAGCGAAAGCGACGAAGAACAACGGCAGCATCGCTAGGCCAACTGAGAGAAGTTTCATCATGAACTGGCCATGAGCCGCCTGTTGAGCGACTTGGTTGGCACTGGTCATTGGCGTTGTCGACAGGCTCGAAAAGGTCGCGCCCAAAATTGCGTATGTGAGGAGGACAGCAATGCCAGTCAGGATCACCGACAGCAACAGGCCGATGGCATAACCCTGGCGATCCACCCGGCCGCGGAAACTGAAGAAGAATTTAAGCCAAACCATCGCCCTGCCCTCAGTTTGCCGGCCCTTTGCCGGTCGAATGAGCGCAGGTTAGCAAGCAGCGCTTAATGCATCATGATCAGATGACGCATTAATCACCAACGCGGCGTTCCCGTTCGTTCCGCTTTGAGACAAAAACACCTAGTGCGCGCCACCTTCAAGGTAAGCTGAGCGGATTTCGGGCCGGGCCAGCAGTTCAGCGCCGGTGCCGGACATGGTGATCAGGCCGTTGACCATGACGTAGCCGCGATGGGCGAGTTTCAACGCGTGATAGGCGTTCTGCTCGACCAGAAACACGGTCAGACCCTGGGTGCGGTTGAGGTCGCGGATGACGCTGAAGATCTGCTTGACGATCAGCGGTGCGAGGCCGAGCGACGGCTCGTCGAGCAGCAATAGCCGTGGCCGCCCCATCAGCGCCCGGGCGATAGCGAGCATCTGCTGTTCGCCGCCGGACATCGTGCCAGCGCGTTGCTGGCTGCGTTCCTTCAGGCGGGGAAATAGCGTGTAGGCCTTCTCCAGGTCGCCGTTGAAGGTGGTCTCGCGCTCCTTGTTGAGCAGCGCCCCCATCTGCAGGTTTTCTAGCACCGACATACGCGGGAAAATCCGCCGCCCTTCCGGCGACTGCGCGAGGCCGAGATGCATGATCTCGTGCGTCGGCATCTGCGTGATGTCTTGGCCAGCAAACCGAATGGTGCCAGTGCGGGCGCGTGGGCTGCCACACACGGTCATCATCAGCGTGGTTTTGCCTGCGCCGTTGGCCCCGATCATGGTGGTGATCTCGCCATCGCGGATGTCAAGATCGACGCCCTTGAGCGCCTGGATCTTGCCGTAGAACGTCTGTAGGCCGCGAATTTCGAGGAGGGTGTCCTTCATGATTTGTGCCCTCCGGCGATGGGCGTGATGCCAACTTCGGCTTCGACCTTCTCGACTTCATCGTCCTCAACGCCGAGGTAGGCGGCAATCACGGCGGGGTCGGCGCGGATTTCGTCGGGTGTGCCATCGGCGATCTTGCGGCCGTAGTCGAGCACGACGATGCGGTCCGACACGCCCATGACGACGCCCATGTCATGCTCGATCAGCAGCAGGGAGACGTTGTCCTCGCGCCGGATCGATTGCAGCAGCGCGTTCAGTTCGGCACTCTCGCGGGGGTTGAGACCGGCGGCGGGTTCATCGAGGCAGAGCAGTTCGGGGTCGGTGCACATGGCGCGCGCGATTTCGAGACGGCGCTGGTCGCCATAGGCGAGGTCGCCAGCCGCGTCGTCGGCGCGATTGAGCAGGCCAACGCGCTCTAGCCAGCGGGAGGCTTTGTCGATGGCGGCCCTCTCGGCGCGCTCATAGGACTTGGCGTGGAACAGGCCTTTGATGGTCCAGCCGGACGCGATCATCAGTGGGCGATGCTGGGCGACCAGCAGGTTTTCGAGGCATGTCATGCCCGCGAACAGGCGGATGTTCTGGAACGTCCGGGCGACGCCCGCGCGGCCGTTGATCTGGTGGCCCTCCAGGCCTTCGAGATCGAAGTTGGTGCCGTTGGCGCGGGT
The DNA here is from genome assembly GCA_043718785.1 of Hyphomicrobiaceae bacterium. Lineage (GTDB taxonomy): Bacteria > Pseudomonadota > Alphaproteobacteria > Rhizobiales > Hyphomicrobiaceae > JAYSVA01. The sequence goes on along the minus strand of JAYSVA010000536.1, from coordinate 3,424 downwards.
CATGCGGACGTTGCCGCTGGTCGGTTTGTAAAACCCGGTGATGCAGTTGAACACCGTGGTTTTGCCCGCACCATTGGGGCCGATCAGCGCCGTGATATCGCCGCGCCGCGCCACGAATGAGACATTGTCGACGGCCACAAGCCCGCCGAACCGCATGGTCAGGCCAGTCACGGTCAGGATGGCGTCAGGATTGTTGGAGGTGTCTGACATCAGCCGTGGCCCTCTTTGACGAGATCGCCGGAGATGGCTTTGTGTTCCTTGAGCACGATGGTGGCGGAACGGCTGCCGACAAAGCCGCGCGGCCGGAAGATCATCATCGCCACCATGGCCATGCCGAACAGCAGCATGCGGTATTGCGTCGGGTCAAAGTCTGGCCCGAAGACAGCGCGCAGGAAGCCGAGATTGCGGAGCATTTCGGTGCCCGCGATCATCACGACGGCGGCGCAGGCGACGCCGATCTGGCTGCCCATGCCGCCGAGAACGACAATGGCTAGGATGATCGCCGACTCCATGAACACGAAGCTCTCAGGGCTGATAAAGCCTTGTTTCGTCGCGAAGAACGACCCGGCGAACCCCGCGAACATCGCGCCAATCGAAAACGCGGTCAGCTTCGTTGTGACGGTGTTGATGCCGAGCGAACGGCAGGCGATCTCGTCTTCGCGTAGTGCTTCCCAGGCGCGGCCAATCGGCAGGCGGCGCAGGCGGATGGTCACCCAGTTGGTCAGAACGACCAGCGCGAGAATGAGATAGTACAGGAAGATCAGCCGGTAGAGGTTCGAGTGCTCGATGTTGAAGAAGCCGCAGAATGTGGTTTTGACATCGCAGTCGTTCTTGAACTCCAGCCCGAAAAACGAGGGGCGCGGGATGTTGGAGATGCCGTTCGGGCCGCCGGTCAGGTCCTGCCAGTTGATCAGCACGATGCGGATGATTTCGCCAAACGCCAAGGTGACGATGGCGAGATAATCGCCGCGCAACCGCAATACGGGGAAGCCGAGCAGCACGCCCCAGAACGCCGCCAGGATGCCCGCCAACGGCAAGCAGATCCAGAACGAGAAGCCGAAATACTGCGCGAGCAGCGCGTAGGAATAGGCCCCGACCGCGTAGAACGCGACGTAGCCAAGGTCGAGCAACCCGGCGAGGCCAACAACGATGTTGAGACCCCAGCCGAGCATCACATAGGTCAGCACCAGAATGGCGAGGTCCAGTTCATAGCGGTCCATGGTTGGCAGGAACGGCAGGATCACTAAGAACCCCAGCAGCAGCCAGTTGCCGAACGGCCCGAGCTTTTCGAGGAGCGCGTTAATCGGCTTGAACACCTGGGCGACAACGGCGGCCCCAGACGCCTTGTTGCCCTCGCTCCGGCCTTGCCAGAACGTCACGGCAAGGCGGCCAAAAAAGATGATGCCAAGGATGATCGCGACCAGACCCCAACGTGAGCGCAGGATCAGGCTCGGCTGCGCCTCCTCCGCCTTGAACGCGAGCATCGGAAAGCACAACAGCGCCGCCACCAGCGTGGTGAGCGCCGCGTCCTTCAGGGCAGCGGTCGTAGAGACAGGAGCCATCGGCTCAGCCGACGCCGCCATGGTTCTAGGTGCGTTAGCCATTAGTTGCGATCTCCCCGCTGGCAGACGAAGCCCGAACATCAGCCTCCGACTTCTCGGCTCTTTCGCCTCCTCCCCCTTGAGGGGGGAGGACAACGATGGCGTCGCGCAGCGATGCCGTTGTGAGGTGGGGGTGACTTCGGGTGGCTGGACGCGCGGAGAGCAAGTCACCCCCACCTCGCACGGCAAGTTCGATTTTCGTGAAGGACGAAAATCGAGCCGTGCTGTCCTCCCCCCTCAAGGGGGAGGAGGCGAAAAACTGCAAACGTATGCGTGCTGCGATCTCGCGTGCGATTGCCCCGCGCTTAACGGGGGAGGAGATGCGAAGTCGTACGGTTTCGTGAGGCGGTGCCAACATGCGCTCACACCTTCTCGATTTCGGGGCGGCCAAGCAGTCCAGACGGCATGAAGATCAGCACCACGACGAGGATGGAGAAGGCGGCGACGTCTTTGTATTCGGCGGTGATGTAGCCGGACCAGAAGGTCTCGATCAGGCCGATCATCAGGCCACCAAGCATCGCGCCGGGCAGCGAGCCGATGCCGCCGAGCACCGCGGCCGTGAACGCTTTGATGCCAGCAACGAAGCCGTCATCGTATTTGGCGACGCCGTATTGCATCAGGTACAGCATGCCGGCGACGGCGGCCAACGCTGCACCCATGACGAACGTCAGCGAGATCGTGCGGTCAACGTTGACGCCGGTGAGAGCGGCCATCGTCCGGTCCTGTTCGACGGCGCGCTGGGCGCGGCCGAGCGGCGTCTTGGTGATCAGGTAGGTGAACACGGCCATGACGATCACCGTCGTCAGCACGATCAGAATTTGCATGTTGGAGAGGATCACGACAAACCCGCTCTTGCTCTCCATGATCTGGTAATTTGAGGTCACCAGAGGCTGGATCGGCTTGTTGCGCGCGCCCTGGATCAGCTGCACGAGGTTGGTCAGCAGGATCGACATGCCGATGGCCGAGATCAGCGGCGCGAGCCGGAACGAACCGCGCAAGGGCCGGTAGGCGATGCGCTCAATCGCCCAACCCCAGGCGGCGGTGAGTGCCATGGTCAGGGCCAGCACCAGGATGAGGGATAGGATCAGCAACGCCATCGGCATACTTGCGGTCACGCCGAGCATCAGCATCAGAATGAGCGCGATGAAGCCGCCGACCATGAACACGTCGCCGTGGGCGAAGTTGACCATGCCGATGATGCCGTAGACCATCGTGTAACCGATGGCGATCAACCCGTAGATGGAGCCGAGCGAGACGCCATTGATTAGCTGCTGAGTAAAATACTCCATGCGCCGCCGCTTCCCTTGAATAGCCGCCGCCACTGGTTGATCCCAATGGTTGACCAGTGTGACGGGCTGCGTTTCCACGTGCGCGTCCGTTGAAGTGGACGTCGAACTTTGGGGGAATGCTAACCCTGCTTCGTCGCGACAAGCAAGCGCGAACCTGCACACCCGGACGAAAGTGCGGATGTGTTGCTGATTGAGAGCGGAAGGCGCAAAATCGTTCTACAAAATGGCCTTTGCGGTGGCGTTTGTCGCCGGGGCGGCTGGTGCGCCATATACAACTCGAGCACGCGCTTCGAAGGCGGACGTAAACTTGCGGAATGCCTGATCGAACATCGCGCCGACGAGCATGCCGAGCATCAGAGATTTGAACTCGTAGGTGATGAAAAAATCCACCTCGGTGCCAGCCTGTTGGCCGCGCGTCATGGCCGGAAACGCCCAGCGGTTTTCGAGCTGGCGGAACGGCCCGTCGAGGTAGTTCGCGACAATGGAGAGGTCGTCCGGCTTTAGCACCACCCGGGTGCCAAACGACTCGTGGAT
>JAYSVA010000535.1:0-12866 GCA_043718785.1 Hyphomicrobiaceae bacterium | reverse complement strand
GCCATGCGACACCGGCAGTTTCGACGCGGCCGTGTGTTGCGTTGGTGTGCAATACCTACAGCAACCTGACGCCGTGTTTGCCGAGGTGGCCCGCGTATCGAGCCCTGGCGCCCCCTGCATCGTCAGCTTTTCCAACCGCTGCTTTCCAACCAAAGCAGTGGCCATTTGGCGCGATCTCGACAGACGCGGTCACGGCGATCTGGTGGCGATGTACCTTGAGCGGGCGGGCTTTGAACGCGTCGCAATCCATAGGCTGCGCGACGGCGCCACCAGCGACCCACTAACGGCGGTAGTCGGCTTTGCTACTGTGAAGGGGCAGAAATAATGGTGGTGGCGCGCTTCGTGATTGCTGTGATGACGCGCATTTCTCGCAAACGTGATCGCCCGATTGGGGTGGACCATCACGCGCGCCCAATCTGCGGCTTGTAACTTTTCGTAAAGTTGCCCAATACCCAACCATTACGGTACCCGTCCTTTCCTCCCCAGACCGAGCCAACCAGCGGAGATTTGCATGCCGAGCAATGTGCCGGAACTGATCTCTCTGGCGACCGCAGTGCCGCGCCATATCATGACGCAGGCAGAGGTGGCGGAGCGGACCCGGCGCATGTTCGGGCTCAAGATGCCAGAGTTCGACCGGTTGGCCCCCGTGTTCGACAACGCCGGAATCAACAAACGTCATTCTGTGCGCCCAGGCGCATGGTATGAGGAGTCGCACTCGTGGACTGACCGCACTGCCGTTTACCTGGAAGGGGCGACGGAATTGTTTGTGGCAGCGACGCGGAAAGCGCTCGATCAAGCCGGTCTCATGGCGAGCGACGTCGATGCCATCGTTACGGTGTCGTCGACGGGCATTGCCGCGCCCTCAATCGAGGCACGCGCAGCGGTGGAGCTTGGCCTCAGCCCGCACGTTTTGCGGGTTCCCGTGTTCGGGCTCGGCTGCGCTGGTGGTGTGGCCGGACTAGCGATTGCGAGCCGATTAGCCGAGGCCCGTCCGGGCACAAATGTGCTGCTCGTCGCGGTGGAGCTTTGCACGCTGGCGGTTCGGCTCGATCACCTGACCAAGGCCAACATTGTGGCTTTGGCGTTGTTTGGTGACGGGGCTGCGGCGGCGATCCTGCGGGCCGGTGGAGGCAGCAAAGCGCTGGTCCGCATTACCGGCAGTGGCGACCATACATGGCCGGATACGCTGAACATCATGGGCTGGAACGTCGATCAACAGGGGTTTGGCGTGATCTTTGACCGCTCAATCCCGCCGTTTGCGCACGATAATCTGTCTCCTGCCATTGATGGAATCCTGATGCGGCTCGACTGTCGCCGCCAGCAGATCGGCCGCTTCATCTGTCACCCCGGCGGGCAGAAGGTTATCGAGGCGATTGAAGACTCGTTGGAATTGCCCCCCGAAACACTCGATCATGAGCGCGCCGTGTTGGCTGATTTCGGCAACATGTCAGCGCCAACAGCCTTGTTTGTGCTTGAGCGTGCCATCGCAGCGGGCTTGCCTGAGACATCACTGCTGATGGCACTCGGCCCCGGCTTCACGTTGAGCACGGCACTGCTGGCACGGCCACGCGCATGATTCAGCTGCCACTGGGGTTAGATGGTTTATCGGTCGCAGTGCTAACGGTCGTGACGCTGCAGCGTTTGGCAGAGCTCGGTTACAGTCATAGTAATGAAACACGGCTGCGGGCGCAGGGTGCCATCGAACATGGTGCCGGGCACTACCCCGCCATGGTTGCGATCCATGCGTCTTGGCTGATCGCGCTATGGTGGTTCGCCTCGGTGCTGCGGCCTAATCCATGGTTGCTGTTCGTGTTCCTGATCTTGCAGGGCTTGCGGGTTTGGGTGCTAGTGACACTCGGCCCCCGTTGGACAACCCGCATTCTGGTTTTGCCGACCGCGCCGCTGGTGGCACGCGGGCCGTACCGGTTTCTGCCGCATCCCAACTATGCCGTGGTGACGGCTGAGATCTTCGTGCTGCCAATGGCGTACGGGCTGGTGTGGCTGGCACTGCTGTTCTCGTGCCTCAACGCGGCCATCCTTTGGGTGCGCATTCGGGCTGAAGACACAGCGCTGCGGCGCATTTGACCGCGAGAGTCGTTGATGACAGCACATGCCGACCAACACGTCGCACCCTCGATTGCCAGCTGGGCTGGGTTTGTCGCCATGTGCGTTGGCATGTTCATGGCCATCCTCGACATCCAGATTGTCGCGACGTCCATGCCAGCTATCCAATCGGCACTCGGCATCCGTCCTGATGAAATGAGCTGGGTGCAGACCAGCTATCTGATCGCCGAGATCATCGCGATCCCGCTCAGTGGTTGGTTGACCCGCGTCCTCTCCCTGCGTGGCGTCTTCGTACTGATGGCCACACTGTTTGTGATTGCCTCGGCGGGCTGCGCTAGCAGCGCAACTTTCAGCAGCTTGATCGCGTGGCGCAGCGTCCAGGGCTTTGCGGGCGGCGCGCTGATCCCGATCGTGTTTTCGGCGGGTTTTCTGCTGTTCAGCGGCCGCCACCAGCAAATCGCCACGATGATCGCAGGCATGTTGGCCGTGCTGGCACCAACCGTCGGTCCGGTTGCCGGTGGCTGGATCACGTCAACCTGGAGCTGGCATTGGTTGTTTCTGATCAACATCGCGCCGGGGTTTGTGGCCATTGTGATAGGCGCGATCTGTTTGCCTAGTTCGGAGTTGGTGGCGACTGCGCGGCTGCAAGCGATGAAGTCACTCGATCTGGTGGCGCTGCTGGCGCTTGCCGCGGCGTTGGCAGCATTTCAGATTGCCTTGAAGGATGCGTCAAAGCTCGGTTGGTCCTCATCGGTCGTTCTCGGCTTATTGGCAATATCGGCGGTTAGCGCCGCTGTCTTCGCTCGTCGAAGCCTGACGGGCGATGCTCCCATTGTCGATCTGCGCTCACTAAGTGACAGAAACGTCGCACTTGGCTGCGCGCTGAGCTTCGTCCTCGGCATCGGCCTCTATGGCAACGTCTATCTGATGCCCTTGTTCCTCGGCTATGTCCGCCAGCACGACGCGTTCGAAATTGGTCAGGTGATGCTGGTGACCGGGGCTGCCCAGTTGCTGGCGGCCCCCCTGGTCGTCTGGCTGGAGCACAAGATTGAAGCCCGCTGGCTCAGCTTGTTTGGCTTCGCCTTGTTCGCGGTGGGCCTAGGTATGAGCATGTTTGACACGCCACGCGCCGATTACAACGAGATGTTCTGGCCGCAGATCGTGCGGGGCATCGCGATTATGTTCTGTCTGCTGCCGCCAACCCGGATTGCGTTGGGGCATCTGCCGTTGGAGCGTGTGCCAGATGCCAGTGCCCTGTTCAACCTGATGCGCAATCTTGGCGGTGCGATTGGCTTGGCGCTGATCGATACGGTGATCTTCGGTCGCGCCCCCGGTCACGGCGCAGTGCTCGCCACAAAATTGATGGATCGCGATTTTGTCGCCTTCAAGTTCGTCGGCTTGGCTCGACCGCTGCGCAGCGCCGTCATTACGCCCGAGATGCAGGAACTGGCCCGCCCCGCCGTCGAACGCGCCGCGCTGACCGTCGCCGTCACCGAAGCTTGGATCATGATTGCAGCACTCACGGCCGTGGGCGTGCTGGTGACGCTAGCTGTGCGCAGTTCGAAACCACCCGCCAACTCTGCCGCTTGAATGATTGCGGATACTTGCGAGAGTAGCCGCTGCAATGGAACAACGGCTCTACTCATGCGCTCCGTCACGACGACGCTTGGATTTAGAATCGCAATAAACAATGCGCACTGATGATAATTGAAAATCGCCTGAAAGTTTGCGTGATGACGGCATCCCGAACGAAACAGACCGTAGCGATTGTTGGGGCTGGCATTGCCGGTCTGGCGGCTGCACGTCAACTTTGCGACGCTGGCGTGAGCGTCACCGTATTTGAGAAAAGTGCCGATATCGGCGGTCGCATGGCCACCCAAACTCAGGGCCGCATGGCGTTTGATCATGGCGCGCCCAGTTTCGACTTCAACGCGCTCGCGTTTCGTGATGTTGCCGCCTCTTGGCGACCTGTTGTGGCCCCGTGGAGGCCAGCTGCTACTGTCGGCATACCCGACATGAAGGCACCGGCTCGGATCTTGGCTGCAGGAATGACGATCATCACCGGTCAAACCGTTCTGTCGTGTTCTCGTCAAGTAAATGGTTGGACACTGACACTGAGCAATGGCGAGTGCACGGGCGGGTTTTCGGCCGTTGTGCTGGCGATCCCGTCGCCGCAGTCAGCGCCATTGTCGCAAGCAGCCAGTGCTCGCTGCCTGATCTCGAGGTGGCTATCTACCGCCCGTGCTGGGCGTTGATGTTAGCCCTGGATGTAGAGTGGTCGAGTAGGATTACGACACCGAATTTTCGCGTCGATGACCCCGTCATTGCATCAGTTCTTTGGAATAGCAGCAAGCCCGGCCGCTCGCAGCTTCCGGCCTGCGTTGTGATCCATGCGACCGCCACGTGGTCGCGCGCTTACCTCGAACTCGATCGCGCCGATGCCGCGCTGCACCTTCTGGAGGCTTTTCAGCGCATTCATGGAGCCGACGAAGCGGTCCTCCACGCAGTGGCCCACCGGTGGCGGTTTGCTCAAGTTGAGAAGGCTATCGGTCGCGCTTATGTCTGGGACCCTGAGCAAAGCCTAGGTGCTTGTGGTGATTGGTGCCTGGGCCCCAACGTCGAACACGCTGTCACAAGCGGAAGCGAACTCGGCAAGCGCATGATTACAGACATGTCTTGATGGCGTCGGCTGCGCTGCGCGATGCGCAGCTAACGCGACTGCAGTAAACATGCGTCAGTATGCGCGATCATCTGAACCACAAACAAAGACGTTCTAACTATTGACTGCGAGGGTTACGCCCACACCTCGTAGTGACGCCCGTGCTGCGCCTTCCCCTAGGCCCTGCAGCGCGGGCAAAAATCCGTGGTGAGCGCGTCTAGCTATATGTTGAGCCAGACGTCATCGCTACAACTCAGCTGCTCACGGGATGCACGCCCGCTACCGTGATCAGGCTCGTCGTCATTGTTTCTGTGCCAGAGCTTTGACGGCGAGTTTCGGCCTTTCTTTTGCGCCTCACTCCGGGTGCACACCAAGTCTGTGATGGACATGTCAACCACAGATCAAGGCCCGTCGCCAAATCTCGCGCGTTTGGCGACGGGTTGGTTAGGCATCATCGGCTGGAGTGTTGATCAGACAAGCTGCGGATCACATTGAGAACAGGCACATTGAAAGGTCGGTTATGGCGCGAGTATTAGTCATTGGTGCAAGTCAAGGTATCGGCCTTGCCGTTTGTCAAGCCGCTGCCAGCCGAGGGCACAGCGTTCGCGCAATGTCGCGTCGTGGTACGTCGGCACAGAACCGGACGAACGCAATCGAGCCGTTCAAGGGCGACGCGCTGGTCCCTGCCGACATGCTGCGGGCACTTCATAGCATCGACGTGGTGGTCCAAGCGCTCGGCGTTCCGCCCTCCCTGGCGCTGATCTTTCAACCAGTGACGCTGTTCTCGGCGGCGACGCGGGTTCTGCTACCGGCGATGAAAACCGCTGGCGTCAGGAAACTTGTATGCGTTACCGGCTTTGGAGCAGGGGACAGCCACGCGTCGATCAACATACTCCAAAGGCTCCCGTTTAAAGCGCTGCTGCAAAACGCCTACAATGACAAGTCCATCCAGGAGGATCTGATCTCAGCTAGTGATCTGGACTGGCTGATTGTACGCCCCGGTGTACTGACAAACTTTGCTGCCAGTGGTCGCTATCAGGTCCTGACGGAGCGCAGCACGTGGCGCAACGGCATCATCTCGCGGGCAGATGTGGCAGATTTCATCGTCAAACGGATCAGCTCGGACCAGTTCAATCGGGAGAAGCCGGTGATCGTGCAATACCTGCTCTGATCCAGACGTGATGGATCACCGACCAACTGACTCTGCGAGAGGCCTAGGCAGGCTATGGTGCCAGCCATTCACCGGTCACCACATCCCCCCATTGAATTCTTGAGAGGCAGACGACCGCTCACGCAACTTCCCGTATGCGTGGCTCCCCCACAGCCGCCCGTGCCGCCATCATGCGGATAACGGACGCGGCATCTTGGCGAAAGTTATGAGCAATCCTTCCGCCATCGCGACGCAGAAGGGCATGCAGCACCTGAGTGATCAGCAGCGGGTTGCGCCAGTCGGGTAGCGGACCGACGATGATGTTGGCGACGTCGAGCTTGATCGCCGCCTCCCGCAAAACCAGTGGCCGCCGGTCGACAACTTGTTGCCGCCATCGCGGTTCTCGGCTAACCCGATCATCAATTCTTATGCGTGCCGTCTGGCGCACCATTGCAGTTTGAACTTGGAGCCCCGGCAGTTCTGCGCGCCTAATACCAGCCTTCACTGAGATTGACCGATCTTTGCCCAGCGGCGGCGGCCGATGGAGGCGATGCGGCCGAACTCAGCCATGAGGTTGTTCCAGGCGTCACAGCAGGCGTCGCAGATATCCGCGTAGTCGGCAAACACGCGGTTTGATAACCACGTCTGGCGCAGGTACTGCCAGATGTTCTCAACCGGGTTCAACTCGGGTGATTTCGGCGGCAGATAAATCAGCACGATGTTGTTGGGAACAGCAAGGTTCGACGTCGTGTGCCAACCCGCCTGATCGAGCAGCAAGGCGGCGACGCTGCCTGCGGTCACGTGCCGACTAATCTCATTGAGGTGGGTTTGCATGGCGTGAGTGTCGGCAAAGGGCATGACGATGGCCGCGCCGATGTCGCGTGCCGGACAGATGGCACCGAACAGATAGGCATTTTCATAGCGCTGATCTTTCGGCTGGCGCGGTCGTGTACCGCGCTTCGCCCACTGGTAGACGAGACCATTTTTCTGGCCGACGCGGGCTTCGTCCTGGAACCAAATTTCGACCGGAGTTTTCGGCGAAATTTGATTTTCCTTCAACGCCTCTGCCACATGTTCGGGGAACTTTTTTTAAAATCCTCGATCACCTCCGGCGCTTGCGCGGGATGTTGCGGGCGGGCGCTGATGTGCGAGAACCCTGCCAGTTTCAGCATGCGTCCGATAGAAACCTCATCGAGATCGATATTGTAGCGTGCAGCGATGATACGCTTAAGGTCGATACAGCGCCAGCGTACCACAACATCGGTCTCGGGATCGGGTCCGGCCTCGACGAGGCCGATCATCTCCGCGCGCTGCACATTTGTGAGTTTCGACGGCGCGCCGGGCGGTTTGGCATTGATTAATCCATCAGGGCTATGAGCATTAAACGCATGAACCCAGTCGCGTAGCGTCTGGCGGTCCATCGCACCGATCCGGGCCGCCGATTCGCGGCTCATGCCGTCGCGCACGGCAGCCAAGGCGAGCAGGCGCCGGGCCTGATGCGTATCGCGGCTCAGGACGGCCAAACGCCGCAGATCATCCGCGCTGAAGTCGTCGCGCAACTCGACCGCTGCTGGCATCTTCGCCCTCCGAATCAGTTGCCTGATCCGGCGACGGAATCACAACCCGGCCCGCATGGGAATCCCTCACCACAAGAGTCAGTGTCAGCGTAGGTTGGTATAATGACTCCCGCAGACTGCGCTTTGCGGGTCTGCCCGGCCTGTCTCCGGTCGCAACGAAGCCACCCACACCGTGAAACGACCCGGCAACCAACTTCGCACCCGCGTCACCGGGCGACCTTACCTGCGGCTGCGGCGTTAGCGCCTGCGTTGATCGTTGACGTGTCCGGCTGCAGGCTGCGGAGACGCGAAACCAGAAGGTCTGTCATCTTGCCATCGACCGGAAGCCCTGACCCTTCCTGGAAACTCTTAATGGCCGTTTCGGTCCGCTTGTCAAATTGACCGCTGGCTGAACCGGGATCGTAGCCGAGGCGTGCCAGCATGCGCTGCACATCCTGAGTGGTCTCTTTCTTGACCGGTAAAGGGCTTGAAGGAGCAGAACTCAAATTTGAAAGCAGGATCACTTTGCATCGACTGCCATCCACGAGGGACCATTGCCCGTCGTTATCGGTCGGCCCCTTGCAAGTGCATAGTCCATTGCGGATGGCGCAGTCGGAAAAGCCCGCGTTCGCAACTGTTGGGCTCTGGGGCTTGGGACTCAGAAGCGCAGCCGGGACCCTTGGCTTGACCAATGGCGCAACAGCGACTGCCACCGGCATCGCCGGCTTGGACGACGGGACGCTAACGGGCTCGATTGGGGCCGCTGCCTCTGTCGCGCAACGACTGGCTTCGAACTCCGTCCACTGACCAGGACCATCGCCGACGGCTTGGCAACTGCACACTCCCCGGCGCATCGCGCAAAGCCGCATCTTGCCGCTTGGCGGCGAAGCAGTGCCGGACAAGAGGGCATTAGTCACGGGCGCTAAGATCCCCGTTAGGACACCCGGGGCAGCAACCGATGGGGCAACAACCGATGGCGCAGCGACATTCGGTGCCGCAGCGACAACCGGCGCACTCGACGGTGGCAACGTTTGGTTCGTGGCGGCGGCCACAGCGGGCGGCGGGGTCGAAGCACCGGTGCCGTTCTGGCAGCGGCTGTCCGGCAAGAACGTCCACGTTCCCGGCAGATCTCCGGCGGCCCGGCACGTGCATTTGCTCCAACGCACGGCACAGAGCCGCATGCCGTCATCTGCAACCGCTGGCGTTACTGGCGCAGCAAAGCACAACAGAACCAACAGTCCCGCATACATCAGACCCAAAGGTGACAATTGAAACGACCGCGCCATGTGAACACCATACCGTCATTGCTCAGCGAAAGGGTCGAGAACCCGGGCGACAACTACGCTAATCTAGATTTTATTTAGTATTGCAATAATCACATGATTTGGTTTTTTTTGGTATTAAATGCTGTGGTTTGTGTGTTTTCTGCAAAAAATTTCCACGCATTGTAACGCGCCTGATGTTTATTGCTGGAGCAGCCAAGCCCCAATCCTTGAAAACAACAAGTAAGGGCGTTTCCACCCCTACTTGTTATTATTCAGCGCACGAATTCTACTTGGCTTGCTGCTGCGACATGGCAGATTTGAAAGCGCCATCGAAACCGCGTAAGGACATCGACAACGTGATCGGTTGGCGCGCCGCGTTCATAAACGTCAACGTTGCGGCTTTCGCCGTTGCGAAGGTTGCCTCAGCCTCCTTCGGCAACTCAATGTCAGCGAGGCAGTTAACTGCCGTACACCGCACAAAGCTTCCCTTGTACTCAGTTTTCTCATCGAGTTTGATGGTTACTCCGGGCGTTAAGTAGACGCCAACCGGTGTCTGTAACACTGCCTTCGGCTTGTCTTCGCCAGGCAATTTACCAATTGCGATCTTCGCCAATTGTCCGCCAGTCTGGCGGAAGGTGAAGGTCTGCACCATTTCACAAATCTTGGTCTTACCAGCCGGTGTGGCGGCCTTCGGTGCCGGTGCCGGAGTCGGCGGTGTTGCAGCTTTCTTCGGATCGGTGTTGGCGGGAGCTGCAGGAGTGGTGGCCGCTGGCGCTGCTGCGGCTTCACCTTCCGACATGCGGCACTGCACTAGCCAGTCCTGGAAGGTTGCTGTGGTTCGTTGCGGTTCTTGCGGGGTATTCGACTGCGCGGCCGCCGGGATAGCTGTAGCAAAACACCCCAGGGCAGTTACTGCCACCGCGACGGCAGACAAGCCTCTAATTGACATCGACCGAACTCCTACTCGATTTATACTCTGTGTTGCAGCACACAAATCATATTGTTTGGCCCGCTGCATTGGACGCAAACACAACGTCGATTAGAAGGGTTGCTGCGTTAGCGTCAATGTGCATTCGCTTATTAAGTGTTTCGTGTGGCGATTATGATGCGCCGTCATTGTTGGATTGAACTGCGTAAAAGCACAGAGTGTTTCAGAGACTTGTAAATTAACATTTGGAGACACTCGAAACATCCGTGAACGAATAACAAAATCACCGTGATTGTTGCAGCTTAAACCGCGAAAACACTCACATTTTCTAGGACTTTAAATTTAATAATTGGAGACATAAGCAACGTCGGCCTAAAGACAAATTGCACAAGTTAACGTTCGAGAGTTGGAAGGTATCTCTGTGTGTCTCGAAATATATTGACGGTGGCAATACTAACACATTGCTGACTCGAATTATCTTTCGGGTAGCTTTTTCCGCTCGCTTTCTGGCCGCACATTTGGTTTGTAACACTTGTCGGGGAAGTAATGCGTAGGGGGTTTAAGTGCTCATTCGGCAGTCTGTGAAGCGTGCGGCTCAAGCCCGTAAATCTCAAGTCCTTGATCAAGCTGCTGTAAATGACAGCAAGAGTTGGCTGATGCTTCGCCACCTTGGGCCTGGCATGATGGCACGGGACCGGCTGCTAGCTTCGGTTTCAACTTTCGCCTTGGTTGCAGCAGTGTCGCTTGTGATGCCTGGCGCGGTGTCTTCCGGGCGCGCGCAGCAATTGCCGACTGGCGGACAAGTCGTTGGTGGCAACGCAACGATCAACTTGGTGAACCCGAACAGCTTGCTGATTAACCAAACGACTGACCGTGCCATTATCAACTGGCAGAGTTTCTCGATTGGCCAAGGCAACAGCACCCAGTTCGTCCAGCCTGGCCCGAACTCTGCCGCCCTCAATCGCGTTATGGGCTCTGACCCCTCGGCAATTTACGGCCAGCTCACATCCAATGGCCGGATCTACCTCGTCAACCCGAACGGCATCGTCGTCGGTCCAAGCGGCCGCATCGATACCGCAGGGTTCGTTGGCTCGACGCTCGATATCGACAACGGCGCTTTCATGTCAGGCGGGAATTTGCTTTTCCGCGGCAACTCGACTGCGTCGGTTGTCAACCTGGGTCACATTAACGCCGTCGGCGGCGATATCGTGTTGTTGGGCAACCGCGTCGAAAATGCGGGCACACTGAATGCGCCGGGCGGCTATGTCGGCATGGGTGCCGGCAGCGAAATCTTGCTGACCGAGCGCGACGCTGGCCATGGGCGCATCATGGTGCGCGGCGGCCAAGGTTCTATTTCCAACTCCGGCAACATCAACGCGACCCTCGCGGAACTGCGGGCAGCCGGCGGCAACCATTATGCGCTGGCCATCAACAACACTGGCATTATCCGCGCCACTGGTGCCACACGGACAGCTGACGGTCGCGTGCTCTTGACGGCGAACTCGGGCAACATCCGCTCGACCGGCCGTATCATAGCCAAGAAAGCCGACGGCGGCGGTGGCAGCGTCCGGATAACGGCTAAGGAAGGTTCGATTGACCTCTCCGGCGAAGTCAACGCGTCAGGCGATACGGGCAGCGGTGGCTCTATCATCGTCGAAGCTAAGGACATTCGGCTCGCGTCGGCCCAGCTCGACGCCTCCGGCTTTACTGCAGGCGGTACGATCCTGGTTGGCGGCGGCCTTCGTGGCGGCGACCAAGATGTGGCCAATGCTAGCTCGACCTCCGTCGACAAAGATTCAACGCTCACTGCAGACTCCAAGCAATCCGGCGTTGCCGGTACCGTGGTTGTCTGGTCCGATGGGACCACGACGTTCGACGGCACGGCATCTGCACGCGCGCTCGGCAGCTCGGGTGATGGCGGCTTGGTCGAGATCTCGGGCAAGTCACACTTGAAGTTTGGCGGCACTGCCGCCGCATCCGCCGCCAACGGTAGCGCCGGCACAGTGCTGTTCGATCCGGGTACGCTGACCATCATCGCGTCAGGCGTGGCTGGCGTCGACCAGATGCTCGACAGTGATATCGAAGCGACGCTGGCTGGCGGTTCGAACGTGGTCATCGCCACGTCGAGCGGTACCAATGGTGGCGTCCAAGACATCAATATCGAAGCTGGCACGCGCATCGTTTGGAACAATACCACACCGATCAACTCTGTCGGCTCCAACGCCACGACGCTCCGCCTTGAGGCTGGCAACAACATCAATGCCCTCGACAACATCATCATTCAGAGCACGCAGACTGGCGATGGCGTTGCCAACACCGGGACGCGGGTCGTCTCCAATACCGGGGGCGTGGTATTCCTCGCTGGCAATGACATTAATATTGGCAGCGCCGCCGGTCGTACCGGTGCCGTGGCGATCGGATCGGAGTTCGGCCAGAACATCTTCATTGCTGGTGATCCCGGCTTCACTGGCACGCCGACTAAGGTCGGTAGTGTCAACGTCATTGGCGGCGACATCAACGGTGCCTTTTCGCAGCTCGGCTACATCCAGAACACACTGCGCGGCAACAATACCGGCCTCGACTTTTCGGGTGTCGGCACTCGTGCGGTCAACGGCAACATTATTGTCCGCGCCGGGACCGACGTTAACGTGACGGGTGGCGGTAACGCTGCGCGCATTAACTTTGCGCAAATCGGCCACGGCGGCGCGCGGATCGTCGACCCTGTGACGGGTCGCACCATTGCGACGACCGCTGATATCGTCAGCAGCAATATCGAGGTTACGGCTGGCTACATTTCGGGCGACGTCAACGTCACCAACGCCGCCGGTTCAACATCGGGCACCTTCTCCCAGATTGGCCACGGCTCATTCCTCTTCAACGGCGACATCGATCAGGCTCTGGCGCACGGCAACATCTCGGGCAACATCGTCGTATCCGCGCTGAACAGCGATATCAATGTCGGCACGGGGTTCGTCACGTCGGCTGACGGCACCGAAGACGTAGCGGTGGCCCAGATCGGGTCGGGCGGCCATATTGGCTATCTGGGATCCGGCATCACCGGTACAGAAGCTTCGCATGGCCAGATCCAGGGCGACATCACCTTGGTAACCGGCGCTGATGGTGTGATCACCGTTGGCAGTGCCGTTGCAGCCGGCCTCCTTGCCGACCGCTACACGCTGCTCAATCAAGTCGGCCATGGTGGCCGCATCCAGATGCTCTATGACGGCACTGCCGTCTCCGGTGA